>JBBSIW010000146.1:0-6228 GCA_038231895.1 Solirubrobacterales bacterium
GTGGCGATGCCGGGCGCTGACTGATAGTGCTCGGCCACCGCCAGGGCGATGCGCTCGAGCGTGCCCAGCTCGAGCTTGCCGTGGCGCAGCTCGGACCGGAAGCGCGCATAGCCGCGCAGTGCGGCGGGCGATCCGGCCAACACGCCGAGGAAGTTCGGAAGCTGCCCGCCTGTGGCCAAGGCCCCCTTCAGCACCGGCACCGACCCCTCGGGAGCGGTGAGCTCGTCGTGGATGTGGAACCTGCTCATCGGAATCTTCATGTTCAAATCAACCCATCTGCGTTCGTCGGCGGTCACGCAGCCCGCCCGACTTTACTCTTGGCGTACTTCTTACTGATGGTAAGTGTACGGGCCTCCGACCTCTTCCACAAGTGGAAACGAACGATGGCCTGCTACCTGTATACGCCGCGGGATAAAGCCCGGCTCAGCCGCGGCTTGCGCCGCGCGAAACAGGCGCGCGGACGCTGCTTGCGACGGTCGTGGCTAGACGTGCGAGCTGAGCACGGTGACGAGGATCAGCAGCACCGCCATGAACAGGGCCCAGAGCGCAACGCGGTCGGGACGTGGCTCGAGCTGCTTGGCCACCGGACGACGACGCCGCTGACGGTCGATCTCCGTCACCTGGCGCGGATGCGGCGCGGCGTGCTCACGGCGGGCCGGGTGGCCGGTCACCGTCACCGTGCGCCGGCGCGAGGGCGGCGGTGCCGTGTACTCGTCTTCGTCGTGCAGGGCGCGGGCGGATGCCTGGTGCATGTGATCCTCTTTCTTGCGCCTACGGGGTTAGCTGACGGGCTCGCGCCGAAAGAGTCGCGCTACCTCCGGACGTTATGCCGACGAGCGGCCCGACCGGATGATTCGCCCCAATTCATGGTTCCCCCGCTCCCCGCGTATGGGCGGAGACTCAGCGGTGGTAGACGGGCAGGACCCTAGCAGGGGACTCCCGTGCGACGAAGCGGATTCATGCTTGCTTATGGAGACGAGTCGCGGCCGCTCAGCCACCGCGGTTGTAGCGAGCCTGCTCCTCGACGGTGCGTTCGGCGGTGGGCATCGCTTCGAGCCGGGCGTCGGGGATGGGCTCGCCGCTCTCCACCGACAGGCCGTAGGTGCCCTCGGTCACCCGCTGCTCGGCTCGATGCACCGCCGCCAGCTCCTCGCGCAGGCGGCTGGCCAGACCGTCATCGCGCTCCTGCTCAAAGAGCTCGGACCCTGCGTCAGCGACATGCTGGTCGACGTGTGTGAGCTCCTCGTCGGCTCCGCGGTCGAGCTCAGCCAGGGCCTGCGTGATCCTTGCACGCTCGGCGCTCAGCAGCTCGGATGCGCGTTGAGAGTCCATGGTCACTGTCGACCGGCGACGCGGGCGACGTAGGCGGCCGTGTCCTTGGCATCGGTTGCCCGAAGCAGCCGGGCGGGCATGCGGCCGATCCCGCGGGCACGACCCTGCTCGATGGCGCTGAGGACGAAGGCCTGCTTGTTCTTGGCTGTCTGCTTCGCGTCGGCTCCGCTCAGCGGGCCGACGATGTTATCGAGGTTGGGCCCCACCTTGCCCACCGTCTTGGAAGCAGACAACGTGTGGCACTGGTTGCAGGTCTGGCCGAAGAGGAGACGGCCGCGCCTCTCGGAAGCGGTCAACTTGAGATCGGCCTGCCCCGCCTTGGCGGAGCGTTCGCCGGCCGCGATCACCCAGACCGGAATCCCGGCTCCGAACGCGACACAGACCACGGTCAGCATGCCGAGCACCCTACGTCGACCCCGCGGCGACTGGGCCTGAGCCTGGGCGCGGGCGCTTGCCCGGCGTGGGCCCCCGCTGATAGCGATGACCACGAGGGAGACGCCGAGCAGGACCCAGAAGCCGATGAAGATGATGAGGCCCATTGCGGCGGGGACCATATCGTCCGCCACGGATCCGGGGGGGGTGCAGTCGGCCCTCGGGCGCGGTACGGTCGTCTGATGGGGGGTTCGCGCCCATTCGCCGATCGCACCGACGCCGGCCGATGCCTCGCGGCGGAGCTGCCCGGCTTTCAGGGTGACGTGCTCGTGCTCGGGCTCGCGCGCGGCGGTGTCCCCGTGGCCGCCGAGGTGGCCCGGTCGCGCAGCGCTCCCCTCGACGTCCTCGTGGTGCGCAAGGTCGGCCATCCTCGCCAGCCCGAGTACGCCCTGGGGGCGGTGAGCGAGGAGGGGGTGACATTGCCCCCGGACCTCCCCGAGGAGATGGTCGAGGCGCAGCTGGCGCGTGCCCGAGAGCAGGCGGTCGGGCTGCGCGCAGGTCGAGGGCGTGAGTCGCTGAGCGGCCGCACGGTGGTGGTGGTCGACGATGGCCTGGCCACGGGGCGCTCGATGACGTCCGCGTTGGAAACCGCTCGCCGCGGCGCGGCGGCACGGATCGTGATGGCGGTGCCAGTGGCCGCGGGGCCCGGGTTCCGTACGTTGACGGAGGGCTATGAGGGGCATGCCGCGCTGGTTGTGGAGCCGCCCGACTTTCTCGCTGTCGGCCAGTTCTACGACGACTTCGCGCAGGTCAGCGACGAGGAGGTGACCTCGCTGCTGCGCGCGGGCGGGGCGACCTTATCGCCGCCGCCCTGAGGCGAAGCTCTGGACCGGCGGGGCGACTGCGCGAAAGTCACCCGCGCCGGCCGCGGCGGCCGCCTCGTCCTGGTCCGCGGTCGTGGCGCGACGGCGGCGCTCCCGCTCATCCAGGGGCGAGAAGTCCTTGACCTCGGCCAGCGGCAGGTCGGGCCGCTGCAGTGGGGCGAGCCCGTCGATCAGCACGCTGATCGCCCCTCCGGCGGAAAGCGGGCGCTCGAGCGTGCCGGTGGCGAGCACGAGCGGCTCGGTCCGGGCCGTGAGCCGGTGGCGGTCGTACACCGGTGGGGGAACGACGAGGTTGATCGTCCCGTGCTCGTCCTCGAGCAGGATGAAGACCATGCCGTTCGCCGTCCCCGGGCGCTGGCGTGCCACCACCAGCCCACCGACGCGAATGCGTGAGCCGTGGGGGAGGGTCTGCAGGTCACGGCTGGTGACTGCGTCGCTCGGCAGCGAGGGCCGCAGCAGCGACAGCGGATGCTCGCCCAGCGTCATGCCGGTGCCGGCGTAGTCGGCCAGCAGCTTCTCCCACGCGCCGAGCACGGGCAGCTCGGGCGCCGGCGGCGCGTCCATCGCCAGCGCGAGCTGGACGCCGCCGCGCACGCGCCGCCCCGACTCGGGACGCCACGCCGCCACGCCGAGCTGCCACAGCACGGCACGGCGGCCGCCGAGGCCGTCGCACGCGCCCGCCCAGGCCAGCAGCTCCAGCGACGCGCGACCGGCGCCCGTGTGAGCGGCCAGCTCGGCGGCGCTGGCAAACGGGCCGGCGCGGCGGCGCGCGGCGATGAGTGCCTGCACCTCCTCCGCCCGGACGCCGGCGACGTAGCCCAGGCCGATGCGCACGCGCGGCACGCCGCCCTCGTCCACCTCCACCGTGCACTCGGCCTGGCTGGCGTTGACGTCGGGGGCCAGCACCTCCATCCCCCGCCGCTGGGCGTCGTGGGCGAGCGCGTCGGGCGGATAGAAGCCCATCGGCTGCTCGTTGAGCAGCGAGCACAGGAGCTCCGCGCCGTAGTGGACCCGCAGCCAGGTCGACTGGTAGGCCAGCAGACCGAAGGCGGCGCCGTGGGCCTTGGGGAAGCCGAAGCCCGAGAAGCCCTTGACCATCGTCCACACCGCCTCGGCGACCGCGGGCTCGACGCCGCGCTCCAGCGCCCCGGCCACGAAGTCGCAGTGGTAGCGCTCCATCGCCGCCTCTGAGCGGCGGCGACTCATCACGCGCCGCAGGCCCTCCGCCTGGCCTACCGAGAAGCCGGCGAAGGCCATCGCCACCTCGATCACCTGGTCCTGGAAGATGATCGTGCCCAGCGTGTCGCGCAGGACCGGCTCGAGCGAGGGGTGAAGATAGGGAATGGCGTAGTCGGGTTCCTCGCGGAGTCGTTGGCGGCGCTCGATGTAGGGGTTGACCGCGCCGCCCTGGATGGGGCCGGGGCGGACGATCGCCACCTGGATGGTCAGGTCGTCGAGCGTCTCTGGGCGCGTGCGGCGCAGCGACTGCATCTGCGCCCGGCTCTCGATCTGGAACACGCCGGTGGTCTCGGCCGCCTGGATGGCGGCGTAGGTGGGCGGATCGTCGTAGGGGATGCGGGAGAGGTCGATCCGCTCGCCGCGGGTCCGGGCGATCAGCTCCACGCAGCGCTCGACCGCCGAGAGCATCCCCAGGCCGAGCAGGTCGATCTTGAGAAAGCCGGCGTCGGCGCAGGAGTCCTTGTCCCATTGCGCGATCTGACGCCCCTCCATCGCCGCCGGCACGACCGGGCAGCAGTCCACCAGCGGTCGCGTCGCCACGATCATTCCCCCCGGGTGCTGGGAGAGATGGCGCGGCAGCCCGTGTGCCTCGACGGCCAGTGCCACCAGCCAGGGCCAGCGGCCGGTCGCACCTCGCCGGTCGCCGAGCGCCGAGGTGACGTCGCGCCCGACCTCCCGCGCCGAGAAGCCCTCCGAGCCGCGGGCCACGCGCTCGATCTCCCCCGGCGGCAGGCCGAGCGCTTTGCCCAGGTCGCGGATCGCCCCGCGGGCGCGATAGGTGGGGAAGGCGGCGACGAGGGCCGAGCGCTCGGGCCCGTAGCGCTCGTGCACCCGCGGGATCAGCTTCTCGCGGATGTCGCGCGGAAAGTCGAGGTCGATGTCGGGCAGCGCGGTGAGCTCCTCGTTGAGGAAGCGCCCGAGCAGGAGCTTGTTGGCGATCGGGTCGACGTGCGAGAGCCCGGTCAGGAAGCAGACGATCGAGGAGACCGAGGAACCCCGGCCTCGTCCCGGCGGCAGCAGCGCACGCGGAGACTCGAGCCCACCCGCCCGTCCCCGCACCTCCACCGCCACCTCGCGCGCCAGCTCGAGCATGTCGCGATGCAGGAGGAAGAAGCCAGCCAGGCCAAGGGTCTCGATCACCCGCAGCTCCTCCTCCAGCCGCGCCGCCGCCTCCTCGCGCAGGAGGGACGGCTCGTCGGCGTAGCGCGCATGCAGGGCAGCCCCGCAGCACTCGGCAAGCGCGCGATCGGCGCCCGCGTCCTCCGCGCCCGGGTAGCGGTAGCCCAGGTCGGCCAGGAGATCGAAGCGCAGCTGCTCGGCCAGCCGCGAAGATTCAGCCACCGCATCCGGGTGCTCGGCAAAGCGCGCCGCCATCGCCGCCGGCGAGGCCAGCACGTGCGACCAGTTCCCGCGGCGCCGGGGCTCGCACGCATCCAGCGTGGTGTGGTGGCGCACGGCGACGAGGGCGTCCTGGAGCGGGGCGCGGAAGCGTGCGTGGGCATGGACGTTCCCGGTGGCCACACAGGGGACGCCCAGGCGCCGGGCCAGCTCCCGCCGTCGGCGCTGGCGTGCGCGGTCGTGGGGGTGGAAGGGCCGCTGGAGCTCGACTCGCAAGCGCTCGCGGCCGAAGGCGTCGTGGAGCCGCCGGCCGGTGGCCTCGTCCTCGATGCCGCGCGCGGCGCAGCCGGTGAGGCAGACGAGCCCCTCGGCGTGGGCGAGGACGTCGTCCAGCGCCACATGCGGCTCGGTCGGCGGCGCTCCCGCGCGCCCTTCGCGTGTGTGCGCATGCGCGCACGTGATGAGGCGGCAGAGGTTGGACCATCCGCGCGGGTCTTCCACCAGCAGGGTGAGGTGCCGTCCGTCGTCGAGATCGAGCTCGGCGCCGTGGATCGCCCGCAGCCCCAGGCCCCGCGCCGCCTGCGCGAGCTCCATCGAGCCCGAGAGCGAGTTGTGGTCGGTGAGGGCGAGCGCGTCGTAGCCGAGCTCGAGCGCCGCCGGCACGAGCTCGTCGGGCATCGAGGCGCCGTCGAGGAACGAGTAGGCGGAGTGGCAGTGCAGCTCGGCGTAGGGCACGGATCGAACATATGTTCGCACCCCTGCCAGACACGTGTCCAGTCTCTCAACGCTGCCGGCAGCGAGCCGTACATTCGGACACTGGTCGGGGAGCCGTACGGCAGGGGACCGGTTAGGGCTTCCGAAGGCCCGGCCCTGCGGGTTTGATCCCCCAAAGTCGAGGCCAAGCTCTCCGGAGTTCCGCAGCAGCGAGGCACACGGGCATGCGGAGTTGTGCTTGTGAGCGGGGGTTTTGGCCTGCGTGAGCGGTTGGGGTCGTGTGTCTACAGCGCGCCGGGTGGGTGGCGCTGTCGGGGAGGGCTCGGGGCGCGGCGCGCGGGGGGGGCTA
>JBBSIW010000147.1:0-6138 GCA_038231895.1 Solirubrobacterales bacterium
CCGCGTTCGATCGCTGGCGCCGTGCGGCGGGGGCGCTCACCGCGCAGGCGCGTCGCGATGGTGGGGGCGCCAACGCCGCCGCCGTCAACCCGCCGGTCTACTACGGCTATGAGGCGATCGCCTACCGCGCGGCCGCCGGGACGAGCATCTTCGGTCGCCTGTACGCGATGCGTGTGTGGTCGGCCCTGCTGCTGCTCGTCACCACGACCGCGACCTGGCTGCTGGCCGGCGAGCTGTTCGGGCGCTCGCGTCCGCTTCAGCTCACCGCTGGCGCGGTGGTCGGCCTCGCGCCCATGACCACCTTCATCACGGCGTCAGTCAACCCCGACGCCATGCTCTATGCCCTCTGGAGCCTCGCGCTGTGGCTGGGCGTGCGCATCTTGCGCCGTGGACTCACGGCGCCCGACGCGGTGGCCCTGCTCGCAGTGTGCGGCTTGGCGGTGACGACGAAGGCGACGAGCTACGCGCTGCTCCCCGCGGCCGTGCTGGCGCTCGCCCTGGGCGCCTGGCGCCTGCGCCGCGCCCTGCGCCCACTCGCGGTGGCGCTGGCGCTGGCCGCCGTGGCCTTCACCTTGCCCGCGGGGGGGTGGCTGGTGGCCGCGCGCGCACTGCACCGACCGTCGGTGAACCAGATCACAGCGCAGAGCGAGTCCGACGTCGTCGTCCCCTATCACGCTCGTCCGGCGTTCAACCCCCGCGGATTCGTCAGTTACCTGCGGCAGTTCTATCTGCCCGACGCCGCTCGGGGCGGGCTCTTCCCATCCACCCTGCCCGTCTACAGCGTGTGGTTCAAGGGGGCGCTGGGAATATTTGGATGGCGCCAGTTTCGCCTCGCTCCAGCCGCCTTCTTCGTGCTCGCCGCGCTCTGCCTCGCGGCCCTCCTCGCGGCCGCGCTCGCCGTGGCTCGCGGTCGAGTGGCATTGGACTGGCCGACCGCCGCGTTCCTGGCTTTGACGGTGATCGCGCTCCTACTGGTGCTCCACGTGACCGAGTACCGCATCATCTTCGTCTCCAAGCAGCGTGACGACTTCAACCAGGGCCGCTACCTGTTACCGCTCGTGTCGCTGGGCGGCGTCGTGGTGGCCGCCGCGCTGTCGGGACTGGCAGCGCGCCGGCGCGCCCATGCCGTCGCGGCGCTGCTCGGCGGACTCGTTCTCCTCCAGGTCCTCTCGCTGGGCACCGTCGGCGAGTGGTTCTATGGCTAGGAGCAGGCCATTGCGCACACTCGTGCTCGTCGTCGGCCTCGGCTTGGTCGGGCTCGTGATCCTCGCTGGCGCCGACCGGCGCGGCTTTCGTCTCGGCCTCAACACCGAGAGCGTGGTGATCGTAGAGCCCGGCGAGGAGGCGTGCCGAACACTCATCCGCCCGCCCCAGGCCGGCGCCGACCAGGTGAACTTCTGGGCCCGCGGCGCCAGCGCCGACAACTCAGCTCCGCCGATCACGCTCCGGGTGCGCAAGGGGCGCCAATCCCAGCTGCTGGCCATCGCGCGCCTCCCGGCCGGGCGCGCCGGCCCGCGGCACGCCGCCCTGCGGGGCTCGGTCGCCGGCGCCCGCAAGGTCGCCGCGTGCTTCACCAACGACGGGGCCGTGAGCTTGGCGCTCACGCCGCGCCCGGGTACCCCCACGCGCGTCGTGCCGGCGCGGCTCAGCGCGCGAACCGACAACGTGGACGTCGCGCTCGAGCTCGTCCGCGCACCGGAGCGCTCGCTGCTCTCCGAAATACCCGACATGTTCGAGCGTGCCGCCCTGTTCCGGCCCGGCTGGATGGGGGCTTGGACCTTCTGGCTGCTGCTGGCCGCCGTGGCGATCGGCGTGCCGAGCCTGCTCGGCTGGGCGCTGCGCACGGCGCTGGAAGAGGACGACTCGGCTCGTGCGCGGTCCCGGCCGTAGGATTGCGCCCATGGCACTCGTGAGGCTTCGCGGGCCGTTGAAGAAGCTCGCCGGGGAGCGCGCCGACCACCCGCTGGAGGGCGGCACCGTGGTCGAGCTGCTGCACGAGCTCGAGCAGGCACACCCGGCGGTCGGGGGCTGGATCCTCGATGAGCGCGGGTTCATCCGCCGGCACATCAACGTGTTCGTCAACGGAGACTGCGGTAGGGAGGACACGCCAGTCTCCGCGGAGGACCAGGTCGACGTCCTTCCAGCAATTTCGGGAGGATGATGCGCACATGACAGAACTGCTCGTGGGGACCAAGAAGGGCCTGTTCGTGCTCGACGGTCAGCCGGACGCCGAGTTCGAGGTGCAGGCACGGGCATTCGCCGGCGAGCCGGTCGAGTACGCGATGCGCGATCCCCGTACGGGCCGTCTCCTGGCGGCCGTGACGTCCCCCTTCTACGGACCGAAGATCTGGTACGCCGATGATCCCCTGGGCGAGTGGGAGCAGGCAGGAGGCGTCGCACTGCCGGAGGCGCAGGACGCGGCGCTCGAGCGCATCTGGGTGATCGTCGCCGGCGAGGGCGACGGGATGCTCTACGCCGGGGGCGACCCGGGCGTGCTGTTCGAGAGTCGCGACGGCGGCGCGACCTGGGAGCTCAACCGCGCCCTGTGGGAGCACCCGACTCGGCCCACCTGGTCACCGGGGGGAGGCGGATTGTGCCTGCACTCGATCGTGCCGTGGCCCGGCGATCCCGACCGGCTGGCGCTGGGAATCTCCGCTGCCGGCGTCTGGCTGACCGAGGACGGGGGCAGGACATGGCGCCAGGGCAACCGGGGCCTCGTCGCCCGCTACCTGCCCGAAGAGGCGCGCGAGGGGTCCGCCAGCCTGTGCGTGCACCGCCTCCAGCGCGCTCCGCTGCGGCCCGAGCGGATGTTCATGCAGTTCCACGGCGGGGTCTATCGCTCCGACGATGCCGGTGAGACGTGGGCGGAGATCGGGGCCGGGCTGCCCTCGGACTTCGGCTTTCCGATGGTCATCGACCCAGCCGACCCCGACAGCGCCTACGTGATCCCGTTGACCGCTGACACCGACCGCGTCACGCCGGGCGGTCGCGTGGGCGTGTACGAGACACGCGACGCGGGCGAAAGCTGGACGGCGCGCGGCGACGGGCTGCCGCAGGAGGACGCCTACCTGACGATCCTGCGCCACGCGCTCGACCGGCGGGGCGAGGGCCCGGCCCTCGAGCTGTACTTCGGCACGACGACGGGCGAGGTCTTCGGTTCGGGCGACGCGGGCGCGAGCTGGTTCACAGCCGCCACGCACCTCCCGCCCGTGTACTCCGTCAGATCAGACGTCGCCGGGTAGCTACGGCCGGTCGTGACGGTCGGCGCCATCGCCGGCCAGCACCGGGTCAACCGGCTCCCCTGCCTCCGCGCGCTCCTGGCCGCTGTCCTCCAGCCGCCGCTGGCGCTCCTCGAGCAAGGCCTGGCGCTGGGCCAGCACCTTGGACTGCTCGGTGAGCCTCGAGACGGCGAGCGAGAAGTGCAGCAGCAGCACGAGGATGAACCCGCAGGCGATGACGAACAGAGCGTTGGGCGGGTAGGCGATGCCTACGAGGTGGGCGATGACCTCGAGCGCGTCGCGCCAGATGGCCAGCCCGAGCACGACGAGGGCGCTGAACAGCCACAGCAGCGCGTAGCGCTCGAGCAGCCGCCGCTGGCGGACCAGCTCGAGCACGCCGAGCAGCAGCATCAGCGCAGCCACGATCGAGACGATCTGGATGCGTGGGTCCATCAGATCGAGTGTGTCGCGGCCACGGGTGCATCGTCGCCTGGCTCCGGGACGGGTCGCGCCCGCGCCAGGCCGACGAAGATCGCGAGCAGCACCTTGACCATGTAATAGAGCGACTTGCCCGAGCTGATCGAGGAGCTCCCGCCGCCGCGCTGGAACATCCGCACCGGCACCTCGCGCATCGCCAGCCGGTGCACGTGGAGCATCAGCACCGCCTCCACCTCGGGATAGTCGTGCGGATAGTCGTGCGCGAACAGCGAGATGGCGCGGCGGTTGTAAAGCCGAAAGCCCGAGGTCGGGTCGGTGACCCGCTGGCCGACCAGACGCGAGACGATGAAGGCGAAGATGTGAATCCCCGTACGGCGGCTGATCGGCGCCGGGTAGCGATGGTCGTCGGAGAGGAAGCGCGAGCCGCACACCATGTCGACGCCGATGTCCTCTTCCATGGCGTCGACGAGCGTGGCGATCTCCCGCGGATCGTGCTGGCTGTCGCCGTCGACCTGGACCATGAAGTCATAGCCGTGCTCGAGCGCATAGAAGAAGCCCGACTGCACGGCGCCCCCGATGCCGAGGTTGAACGGGTGACGCAGGACGATCGCGCCAGCATCCTCCGCGATGCGCCGCGTGTCATCCGTCGAGCCATCGTCGACCACGAGCACGTCGAAGCCGGGAGCGTGCTCGCGGACCGCCTCGACCACGGCGCGTACGGTCGCCGCCTCGTTGTAGGCGGGAACCACGGCGAGGTGTGACGATGCGATGGGCACGGCGACGAGAAGCACCGGCCGCGCGCGAGATGCGGAGCGCGCGCGTGGGACGCTCACAGCCTAGCGGCAGGCCTCGGCGGGCATGGACCACTCAGAGGATCAGCTTGCGCTCCATGAAGCGGATCGCCAGGCGCCACGACACCAGCGCGAAGCCGATCAGGAACCCGAGGTGGCCGAGGTCCGCCCACCCCTGAAGCCGAACGCCGCGTGGCGGACGAGCTGCACGCAGTGAAACAGCGGGTTGACGTCGGCGAGCACCTGGGCCCACCCGGGCAGCTGGTCGAGCGGGAAGAAGGTGCCGGCGACGAGGAGCATCGGCGTGAGCAGGCCGCTCTGCCAGTAGGAGAAGCTCTCGATCGACTTCGCCTTGGCGGCGATGAAGATCCCGAAGCAGGCCCACCCGAACCCGGCCACGGCCGCGATGGGGGGAACGAGGAGCATGCCCCAGCTCGGGTCCAGGCCGAAGACGATGGCCACGAGCATCGGCACGCACCCGTAGGTCCCCGTGCGGGCGGAGATCCACAGCGCCTCGCCCGTGACGAGCTCCTCGGTGTCGACCGGCGCGGCGAGGATCGCGTCGTAGGTGTGCTGGAACTGGTACTTGACGAACGTCGAGTACATGGCGGGGAACGCGCCCGAGAAGAGGACGGTCGTGGCCACGATGCCGGTCCCGACGAAATCGATGTAGTCATAGCCGGCGACCTTGCTCACCAGCGACCCGAAGCCGAAGCCGAAGGCCAGCAGGTAGATCGTGGGGTCGACAGCGGAGGAAAACGACGACGAGCGCCAGAACGAGGAGTAGTTGACGACCTCGCGGACCATCACTCCCTGCAGGGCGGCGCGCTCGAGGCGGCCGAGGCGACGGGTCGCGGCCATCAGGCGATCTCCTCGCCGGTCAGCAGCACGAACACGTCCTCGAGGTTGGTGAGACGACGCTCGCCGTCGAGGTCAGACGCGCCGTTGCTGTGCAGGACCGACACCGAGGTCCCCGTGCGCCGCGTCAGCCATCCCCGCGCGTGCGCCCCCGCCTCGACTTCGGTCAGGCGAGCAGGCGACCCGTAGACCTCGACGGCCTCTCGTCCGGCGTGCTCCCGGATCAGGCTGGCGGGCGCGCCAACCGCGACCGCCTTGCCGTGGGACATGATCGTGACCGTGTCGCACAGGCGCTCCGCCTCCTCGATGTAGTGCGTGCTCATCACGATCGAGACGCCCTCGGAGCGCAGCCGGTCGATCAGGGCCCAGAGCTCCTGTCGCACCTGCGGGTCCAGCCCCACCGTCGGCTCGTCGAGCAGCAGCAGTCGCGGTTGGTGGAGCAGCGCACGGGCGATCAACAGCCGCCGCCGCATGCCACCGCTGAGCTCATCGACCTTGGAGGCGCGGCGGTCCTCGAGCTTGGCCATGCCCACCGCGCGGTCGATCGCTCCACTGCGCTCGTCGCGCGGGACGCGGTAGAGGTGCGCGAAGACGAGCAGGTTCTGCTCGACGGTCAGCGACACGTCGAGGTTGTCGAGCTGGGGCACGACTCCCATCTCCGCCCGCGCCTGCTTGGAGTCCGCGGGCAGCCGGTAGCCGAGCACCTCGAGCTCGCCCTCGTCGGCGATGACCTGCGCGGTGAGCGCCTTCATCGTCGTCGACTTGCCGGCGTACGTGTTCAGGGGGTCTGAGCAGGGATTTCGTGGTGGTGAGCGTAGTTATGGAGCGTGGCC
>JBBSIW010000148.1:0-6106 GCA_038231895.1 Solirubrobacterales bacterium
GAGCACGCCCGCATGCTCGAGGAGGCCGCCGCGGGCAACGACCTCGTCTACGTGTGGATCGTCCCCGGGGGCGGCCACGCCGCCTTCGACGTGGTCGACCGGCGCTGGACCTACGCCGTCTACCGCCAGTACTTCGAGGGCCTGGCGCAGTATGGGGCCGTCCCCTCCGAGCCGGTCCCTGCCTGAACCACTACTTGACGGTCAGCGTGCCCTTCATGCCCGCTTGGCGGTGGCCGTCGACTGAGCAGTAGAAGGTGTAGCTGCCGGGCTTGAGCGTCGCGGTCAGCGACGCCTTGCCTGGGCCTTGGCCTCCTTCACCGGCTTGCTCGCGGTCAGCACCGCCGTGCTCGCCGCGGCGAGCACCAGCACGGCGCTCACCGCGATCACTGCGCGGGTGCCCAGCCGATTGCCCGGAAAGTCCGGGCGGGTGATTCCGACGACCGACACGGCGACGGCCCAGATGGCGAGGACGGCACCAGCGACGTAGAACGCGGTCTTGCTCTTCCCGCCCTCCGCGGCAAGCACTGGAGCAAGCTGGTGCAGATCGGCTAGGCCCATGGCGGGCGCGAGCGTAGCGGATCGGAAGGGAAACTCGTTGCGCCCAGCGTCCAGGCTGCCACACTGGTGTTCGCGCAGCTGCCCGCTTCTGCCGATGAAACGACGTGCCCTTGCCCAAGCAAATCTGCGGTCGTATCCTTCCCGGCGCGCTGGTGGCGCTGGTGGCGGCCGGTGCCTGCACCGCCCCGATCGCCTCCGCCCAGAGCGACACCCCCCGGGTGAAACGCTACGCGCGCGTGCACGGGCGATCGATCCCCGTCGAGAGCCATGTGGACACCGACAGGGAGCTGGGCCCGGCCGCGAACCTCCTGCGCGCTGGGCGAGTTGGTCATTCCCTCGGCTCGGACGGGTCCGGAGGCGCACTGACCACTCCGACGACCAGCGCCGGCTGGATGGCCGACAGCTGGTGCGGCACCGAGCGCTCCAGCGACGACACCGCCGACGCGGTCAACTCCGGGGCGGTGATCAAGGTGCTCTACGTCCGGCCCAGCGACTCGGTCGACCGCTTCTCGGGGTTCGCCAACGTCATCCAGGGCCAGGCCAAGGCGCTCAGCACCCTGGTGTACACCACGAGCGGCGACCGCAAGTCGATCCGCTTTGACCTCGGCACCTCCTGCGGCGCGGCGTACCTCGACGTCCAGAGCATCCAGCTTGCCCATACGCTCTCCTACTACCAAGGGCTCAGCGCCGGCGGGAGCCCCTCGCGCTTCGATGCCATCATCGACGACGTACAGGCGGCCGTCCCCGCCACGGGGCAGCAGCGCAACTACCTGATCTACGCCGACTACCTGGGCGGCGGCTCGTTTCCCGCCGCCGGCCAGGCCGAGCTCTATGGCGATGACCGTCCCGGCACCGGCAACGTCGCCAACACGGGCGGCCTGCGCGCCGTGGTCTACGGGACCGGGGAGCCCTACTTCAGCGACTCCGATCCCAGCTTCGCCGACCTCGTGCCCCTGCACGAGACGAGCCACACGCTGGGTGCGGTACAGGACAGCGCACCCCACTCCACGCACGCCGGTCACTGCTACGAGGAGTGGGACATCATGTGCTACGCAGACGGCGGCACCTACGGCCCCGGAGGGACGCTCACCTACGCGTCGGACTGCGGGAACAGCTTCACGCAGGCCTACGACTGCCACCAGGATGACTACTTCAACCCGGCCCCCGCGGGAGCGTCCTACCTTGCCACCCACTGGAATGTCTACAACTCGGTGTTCCTGTGCCCATCAGGCGCGTGCGGCGGCGGATCGGGCGTTGGGACCGGCGGCGGGAGCGGCACGGGAACAGGCACGGGAACAGGGAGCGGCACGGGAACAGGGACGGGGACGGGGACGGGGACGGGGACGACCGTCCCCGGCGGCCTGCCGGCGCCCAGCGCGGTCAATCCCCCCCAGGACGCGCGCAACCCAGCGCCGGCCGCGGCAGCTTCGCTGAGCCCAAGCGCACTGGCCAGGGCGGTCGGGCTGATCGGAACCGGTGCGCGCCTGGCCGTGAAGGCACGGCGGCGGCGACCCCTCATCGTGGTCGGCCGAGCGCGCTGCCCCGCGATCTGCGCGGGCTCGATCTCCCTCTACACCCGTGGCGCTCACCCGGCGAGGCTGGGCCGGGCCACCTTCAGCCTGCGAGCCGGTCAGAACACAGCGCTAGGCGTTCGCCTGAGCGACGCGGGGCGGCGACTGCTGCGCCGCCGAGGCCGCGTCCCAGCCAGCGTGACGCTCGGCGTACGCAACGCCGGCGGCAGCACCACCTGGGTGACGCGCGCGTTCACGCTGCGCTCGGCCTAGTAGTACTACCGATTGACCGGCGACATGTCGGAGTAGCGGTCGCCCGCGACCTCGAGGTGGGGCGAGGTGGCCTCGATCCGCTCGAGCTCGTCGTCGCTGAGCTCGACCTCATCCGCGGCGGCGTTCTCCTCGAGATAGCTGCGCCGCTTGGTCCCCGGGATGGGCACGACGTCCTCTCCCCGGCTGAGCACCCAGGCCAATGCAAGCTGACCTGCCGTGCAGTCCTTCTCGCCGGCGATCTCCTGCACGGCGTCGACCAGCTCGAGGTTGCGCTGGAAGTTCTCGCCGGAGAAGCGCGGACTGTGGCGGCGGAAGTCGTCGGGGTCGAGGTCGTCGAGCGAGCGGATCTGGCCGGTGAGAAACCCCCGGCTCAGCGGGCTGTAGGCGACCAGGCCGATGCCCAGCTCGCGCAGCGCGGGCAGAACCTCGTCCTCGATGTCGCGGCTGAAGAGCGAGTACTCGGTCTGCACCGCTGTGATGGGGTGCACGGCGTGGGCGCGGCGGATCGTCTCCGCCGCGGCCTCGGAGAGACCGAGGTGGCGGACCTTGCCCTCGCGCACGAGCTCGGCCATCGCTCCGACCGTTTCCTCGATCGGCGTGTCGGGGTCCACGCGGTGCTGGTAGTAGAGGTCGATGTGCTCGACGCCCAAGCGCTGCAGCGAAGCCTCGCACGCCTCACGGACGTACTCGGGCCTGCCGTTGACGCTGCGATCCGTCGGATCCTCAGCGCGCACGATCCCGAACTTCGTGGCCAGCACGACGCCGTCGCGGCGGTCGGCGATCGCCTTGCCCACCAGGCGCTCGTTCGTGTGGGGGCCATACATGTCGGCGGTGTCCAGCAACGTGACGCCGAGCTCCAGGGCGCGCTGGATGGTGGCGATCGCCTCTGCTTCGTCGGTGGCTCCGTAGAACTCCGACATGCCCATGCAGCCCAGCCCCTGGGCCGTGACCTCCAGGCCCTGCGTTCCCAGCGTGCGTCGCCGCATCCGCGCTCCTTCGCTCCACGTGGTGGTCGCCTCCAGCCTAGTGGCGGCGACAAGGCGGGTCAGGCGAGATACTGGCGGCGTGCCGTGGCGCTCCAAGCTCGAGGGATGGAGGCTGGCCGCCGCGGTGCTCGCCGTAGCGGTGCTGGCCGGCTCGGTCGCGTTCTTCGCCCTCAGGGCGGGCGCCGAGGGAAATGCCGATGCCAGCCTGCCCGGCTCAAGGCCGCTTCCGGTCCCTGAGGCTCCGCTCCCGCCTCCCCGGCCGCACCTCATCGAGCCCGCGGCGGGCGTCACCGCCGCCGAGCAGGCGGCGACCGATCCGGCCACGCTCGAGAACAACCCGTCCCAGGCCCGCGAGATTCCACCCTCCGACAAGCAGGCCCGTGCCGAGCTCGCCCAGCTCGAGACGCTGCAGCTCGGCTCGTTCTCCGATCGCGCCGGGAGCGGCGGATGGCATACGAGCATCGCGTCTGTCTACACCGACTACAACCAGGGGATCGCGTGCGGGGGCGTGCTGCACAAGGGCCAGATCGGCGTGGCCCACAAGACGGCGCCGTGCGGCACGCTGATCACCTTCCGCTACCACGGGCGCACGCTGCAGGTGCCCGTGATCGACCGCGGTCCCTACATCGCCGGCCGCGAATGGGACCTCACCGGCGCCGCGGCGGCCGCGCTCGGGTTCCCAGGGCTCGGGTCGATCGAGTGGACGACCTGACGCCGATGGCCGGGTAAGCCGCTCAGCGGCGGACGGCGATGCTGCGACTGAAGGACTTCTGGCCGGTCGCCGGATCGCGGAAGGCGAGGCGCACCTGCCCGGCGGACGGCAGGGAGACCGTGCGGTCGACGTAGCCTCGGGCTCCCACGGACGTGACAGCGGCGATGCTCGCGAACGCGCCCGCACCCGCACCCGAGGCGCGGAACTGCACCGTGGCCGCGCGCACGCCGGCCCGGACACCGGGACGCAGCAGCCCCCACACGCGGAAGCGGCCGTTCCGCGACCGCGTCGCGGGGATCCAGATCGGAATGCGGTAGGCGTTGAGGGCGGGCTTGCCCGTGCCGTCCGCGTTCACCAATCCGCTCTGGAACAGGTCGTTGGCCTCGTAGTCGCGAAGCAGGAACTGCGAGAAGGTGCGCACGCGGGGATTGCGGTAGGCCATGTACTCGGCCTGATTGATGTAGGCGGCCTGCTGGGACAGCGAGACCCCGAAGGCGGCGGGGGGATTGGTCTCGTAGCCGTACTCGTCGAAGTAGATCGGAATCCGGCGCCGCTGGCGGTAGGCGGAGAACACGCGATCCAGCGTGCCGGTCAGGCGGGGGATATCGGCCGTGGAGACGGAGTCAGGCTGGGAGCGAACCGTCGGTGCCAGCAGCAGCTGGTAGGGATGGTGGCCCCAGCCAGTGGCGCGGAACAGCGCCGGGTGCGCGGCAGGGAAGGCGGCGGCCTGGTTGCGTGTAGGGCATCCCTCCACCCTGGCCGCGGTGCCGCGCAGCGGCTTGAGCCCGCTATCGACGCAATACAGCGCGCGCAGGAACCGCAGGGGTCGAAGCGAGCGTCCGGCACCGATCCCCTCGAGGCCCTTCGGGGCGGTCTCCCCGATGAGGATGGTGTCGCTCCCATGACCTGTCTCCGACAGGCCGCCGTATCCGGCGTCGGCGAGCGAGCGATAGATCTTGGACGACCCCTCGAAGCTGCGGCTGCCGATCCGGTCCCACGATGGGGCCAGGAAGTGGATTCCGTTGGGCTCGTTCCACAGCGACCAGAAGGAGACGCGGGGAACCGGTGCACCATCGGCGAGGTAACTGCCGCTGTAGCGCCGCCCCAGCGCCCGCACGAACTGCCCGAACTCCCGCGCCGACGGACGGTAGTGGCCGGTGAAGTTCGAGTTCCCGGTGCTGCCCCCGGCCCATGCGGGCACCGGCGGGCTGATGTTGAAGTCGACCTGGATGCCGCGCTGCTGGGCCAGAGCGACGACCTGGTCATAGCGCGCCCAGTTGCTCGCCGGGTACGCAGCGGGGTCGGTCGCGTCGAAGCTCGGGCGGGCCGTCGAGTCCGACGCCGGCGCCACGAGCTTCCAGAACACCGAGACGCGGACTGTGTCGACCCCCAGGTAGCGCAGCACGTCGAGGCTCCGTGCGGTCTCGGTGCGCGACTGGAAGACGAGCAGATTGTCGTCTTGGAAGATCGAGCGCTGGGAGCGCGCGGCCTGCGCGGGGGTGGACGCAGCGCCGATCGCGGCCATCGTGAGGACGGCCAGGATCGCCGCCAGCCTTTGGCGCCTGGGAGCACACATCACTGCCCCTAACGCATGCCGGGTCGAGAAGTCGCGGATCCGGCCGGACGAGACATCGCCGCCGCCTACTCGGAGACGACGCCGGAGGAGAGGCGGGCCAAGGCCTCGTGGCATTCGACGACCGTGCGCTTGACCGGATCGCTGTCCGGGCGATCCTGGACGAGATCCCAGGTGCGGTCCGCGACGCTGCGGGCGGTGGCCGCGGTGGCATCGCGGCAGAGCAGATCGACCAGGCGCAGCTCGAACTCCTCGATCTGGGCCGCCGGGTCGCCCGGTGCCAGCTTGGGCAGCGGCTCGTCGGTGGCGTCGCGCCACATGCCCGTCGCGATCACGAGCCGGTTCTGCAGGACCGTGCCTTCCATCGCGCGCAGGGTAGAGGATGGGGCTAGGTCGCCTTGCCGCTCGCCGCAGCAGCCGCCTCGGCCGCCGCGAGCTGCTCGTCGACCAGGGCCAGGCCGGTGTCCCAGAACCCGGGGTCGGAGAGGTCCAC
>JBBSIW010000149.1:0-6102 GCA_038231895.1 Solirubrobacterales bacterium
AACGTCTGCTCGGCGGCGGGATTGAAGTCGACGACCCTACCCTCCCCGTCCATCGCCACGACGCAGTCCAGAGACGCCTTGAACGCGGCACCAATGAACAGATCACCGTTGGCCACCACGTCGCCGCCCTTTGCCACTACATGTTCTCGATTCGGTCCAGGAGCTCCAAGCCAAGATAGCTGACAGCGCGGGTAGCGGTGAAACGCCGCGCCCGCCCCTCGAGCCGCATGGTGGACGCCCGCGGCCGGCGGCGCCCTACAGCTGCGTCAGACGGCGATCTCGAACCACACGCGCGTCCCGCCCTCGCGCGTGACTCCCCACCGATCGGCCAGCCCCTCGACCAACATGAGACCCCAGCCGCCGATGGGCTCGGGCTGCGGAGGCCCAGGGGTAAATCCACCGCCGTGATCGACGACGTCGACCCGAAGGACCCCGTTGGCGGCAATGTTCAGCGTGAGGTCCTTCCCTCCGTCAACGCCGCCTCCGTGCACGACGCCGTTGGTGACCAGTTCGCTGACCAGCAGCCGCACTTCTTCGAGTCGGTCACTGCCAACCCGGGTCTGAAGCGCCTCGGTCACCAGGGTGCGCGCCTCATAGGCGGCCTCGGGCCCGCTGGAGATCGAATACGTGAGAAGGTCAGCAGGCATGGAGGATGAGCGAGGTATACCCGTTAACCAATAGCCTAAGCACGATACAGCGGATGACCAGCCGGCGCTCCGAAACGGCGCTCGTCCGCTACGGTGCACACCAGGGAGAGAGAGGGCAGCTGCGTGATGCTTGATGACTGACGAATCCCAGCGGGACGAGCTCAAATTTGGGCTCGGAGGCCTATTGGACCGCGGGGCTCTCACGCGGCTTCAGACCCAGGCGCCCGAGGCGGCGACGCAAGCCGAAGGCTCGGTCACCGATGCCCTCTACCCCACGCGCCGACTGCGCACCGAGCCGCACGGCACCAAACCGGCACCCCTGCCCAGAGGCATCGACCTGGCTGGGCTGCCCGACGCCATCCGCGCCGCCCCCTGGCTTGCCGCAAACGAGCGAATGCGCCTGCTCGCCAACGTGAGCGCCCTGGCCGCCTTCGTCGAGCAATCCCGGGCGCGGGCCCGAGTGAGCAAGCCCGAGGGGGAGCAGCCCGAGTAGCAGCCCTGGCAGGTTGACGATTGCCCCGGGGTCTGCGGGGTATCCTCGATGCGATGAGTTCGCGCGACCGACGGATCGCGAGCGCGCTGATGGCTGTGATCGGCGTCGCTTTTCTGGCTTCGACGGTCTACATGCTCGTGCTCGCGCTCGGCGGCGCCGACCTCATCGACATCGACGCGGCGGGCGCGCTCGGCCTCGTACGCGAGCGCCACGATGCACTGCCCTGGCTGATCCTCAGCCTCGCGGCGGGGACCCTTGCCCTCGTCGGCTGGTGGCGTGCGCAGGCACGAGCAGACCGGCTCGCTGGCGGCGAGGAGCGCACGAGGCAGGAGCTCGAGCGCCAGCTGCGCGGGCGCGATGAAGCTCTTCACCACGAGCGCGATGCGCGCAGGCGGGAGGTCGAGCGCGAACAGGAAGCCCGCCGGCAGGAGGTCGAGCGCCAACGCCACGCCCTCGAGCACGCAGTGCAGGAGCAGCGTCGGGCGCTCGAGGGGGAGCTCGAGCAGGAGCGCCAGGCTCGCCACCGAGTCGAGAACTCGCGCCAGACCGAGCATCGGTGGAGTCGGGAGCTCCAGCAGAAGGTCGCTGCCTTACAGCACGAACGAGGGGCCCTCGGCCACATGGGCGACGTCCGCGAGCTCGTCCTGCGTCTCGCCACCACGCTCGTGGAAGCGGAGAAGGGCCTTCTGCTCTCCCGGCGCGACGACGACGGCGACGGTGCGTTGGACCTCGTCGCTGCAGAGGGGTTCTCCCAGGACCCCCGCCACAGCGCCGTCGCCCAGCGCTTCGCTCACGAGGTACTCGAGCGAGACGCCATGGTGCGAGAAGACGATCGCTCGAAGGTCGAGGCCCAGAAGCGCTCCCCGGTCGATGAGGAGATCTACAACCTGGTGGCAATACCCATCTATGTCCGCGACGAGTTCAACGGGGTCGTCGTGTGCGCCAACCGAGCTGACGGCTTTGAGGAGGTCGACGACGACGTCCTGCTCTCCCTCGGCGACCACGCCGGGGCCGTCCTGGAGAACTCCCGTCTGCACGGCGACCTGCGCAGCGCCTACCTGGCGACGGTGTCGGTCCTGGCCGAGGCCATCGAGGCCAAGGACGCGCTGCTCGGGGGGCATTCGGCGTCTGTCTCGCGATATGTCGCCGCGATGGCGGCCAAGATCGGACTCGACGGTCCGCGCCGCGAGGAGCTCATCTTCGGCTCGTTGCTGCATGACGTAGGCAAGATCGGCATCTCCGAGCGCATCCTGCTCAAGCCGGCGGCACTGACCGAGGAGGAACGCAGCGTCATCGAGCTGCACCCCCGCATCGGGTTCCGCCTCCTTCAGCAGGTGCCGGCACTGCGCGGCATCGCGCCCGCAGTCCTGCACCACCACGAGCGCTACGACGGCTCCGGGTACCCGGCCGGCCTCCGAGGCGAGCAGATTCCCATCGAGGCGCGGATCGTGGCGGTGGTGGACTCGTTCAGCGCGATGACCGGGCGCCGGCCCTATCGCGACCCGATGAGCGTGGAGGAGGCCTGCATTGAGGTCCAGCGCTGCGCGGGGACGCAGTTCGACCCCGAGGTCGCGCGCATGTTCGTCGAGGAGGTCCGCAACCACCCGCCCGATATCGAGAACGAGCCCGACCCTGCGATCGACGACCCCGAGCTCGAGCTACGGCGCGACGGCAAGGGCCCCCTGTTCGGCTCGCAGGCGTTCGGGGTCACCGACAGCCTGACCCTGCTCTACTCCCACCGCTACTTCCACGAGGTGGCCCATGCCGAGGCCCAGCGTGCGACGGTGCAGAGCCGGCCGTTCTGCGTCGTCATCGTCGAGCTCGACGTGGGGGCGCTGAACGTCAGCGACGGCTATGCGGCAGGGGACGATGCCATCCGCGACGCCGGTCGCGCCGTGCAGGCGGCGGCCAGCGCCTGTGAGGGGATCCCCTGCCGGGTCAGCGGTCGACGGCTCGGCCTCGTCGTCCCCCAGGAGCACGGAGACCATGCCGCCGCCATGATCCGCACCGAGCTGGGCGACCTCGCCGGCACGCTGCGCGTCCGCTTCGGTCAGGCCGTGTGGGAGCCGGGTGAGGCGGGCGACGACGTGATCCGGCGGGCACGCGCCGGCATCGGCCCGGCCCAGCTGGCTCAGGCCTAGACAGGGCCGGCCTCGAAGCGGTTCCGGATGGTCCGCTATGGGGTGGACGCACTTACGAGCGAGCTTCGACTGGGATAGCGTCTGACACGCCTTTGCTGACGGGAGCCACAGCCACTCCAGCGACCGAGCACAACCGCCAGATCCCGCTTGCGACGTCGGTTCTCATCGGCCGAGACAACGAGCTGGCGCGGCTACGCGAGCTGGCAGGAACGCCTCCGTCTCTTGCCATCGTCGTAGGTGAAGCGGGCATCGGTAAGACCAGGCTGGTCCGCGAGCTGATTGATCACCCCGCGCTCGACGAGGACCAGGTCCTTGTTGGGCACTGCTACCGGATGCGCGACCCGTTCCCGTTAGGCCCGGTCGTGGAGGCGCTGCGGAGCACTGAAGGCAAACCGCCCTGCGAACCGCTCAGCGCCGTAGTAGGCGCCTTGCGACCCCTGTTGCCGGAGCTCGCTCACAATCTGCCTCGTCGCCCAAAGCCCTTGGGTGATCCGCAGGCGGAGCGTCATCGCGTCTTCCGCGGGCTGCGCGAACTGCTCGGCGCGCTGGGGCCGGCAGTATGCGTGCTCGAGGACTTGCATTGGGCGGACGAGGGCACGCTTGAGTTCTTGCGATTCCTCGCCTGCAATCAGCCTCAGAAGCTGACGCTTGTTCTCACCTGTCGCCGCGAAGACGCGGGTCTCGGATCGGCGATCGAGGCACTCGTCGCGCGCAATCTTGGAGCGACGTCAAAGGCGCTAGTCGAGCTGTCGGCGCTCTCTTGCGACGAGGTGCGAAGCCTTGTCTGCGCAACTCTCGAGACCGAGGTTGTCTCAGAAAAATTCGCCCAGGCCCTGCACGACCGCACCGGAGGAATCCCATTTGCCGTGGAGGAGGTCCTCAGGCTGATCCAGGAGCGGGGCGAAGTGGCACTGGTCAGCGGGGTGTCCCCAGAGCGGGCACTGGATCGGCTCGATGTTCCGCCGGCGCTCCGGTACTCAATCTTCGAGCGGCTTGAATCCCTCGCTGGCGATGCGCGGCTGGTCGCGCGAGCAGCAGGGGTCCTGGGGCGACCTGCCAGCGAGGAGCTGATCTCGAAGGTCGCCGGGTTGCGTCCCGTGCGCGGGGCAAGAGGCGTGACTGAAGCGCTCAGTTGCGCCCTCCTCGAGGAGAAGCAAAAGGGTCTCTACGGCTTTCGCCACGCGCTCCTCGCACAGGCCGTCTACGAGCACATTCCCGGCCCGGACCGGCGACGGCTCCATCTGCGCGCCGCCCAAGCGCTCGCATCGGTGCCAGAGCCGTGTCCGCTCGCCCAAGTCGCCCACCACTACAAGGAGGTGGGGCGTCGTGCGCAGTGGCTGCAGTACTCCGAGGTCGCCGCCGATGCGGCCAGCTCGCACGGGGACGACCGCACTGCCGTCCGCATCATTGCGGATGTGCTGGTCGCCGACGACTTGCCGCGCGCTACACGCATGCGGATGGCCCTCAAGCTCGGCGACGCCGCACTCTTCGGGCGCGTCCCCGAACATGCGATTGCCAACCTGGAGCGGGCGCTTGCCGAGCGGTTGCTGCCAAGTGGCGTGCGTGGCGAGCTGAGGTTCTCCCTCGCAAGGCTCATGCATCTCGCCGGCGATGGCAGCTCCGCATATCGCCAGATGGTGCGAGCGGCGGGCGAGCTCAAGCGGCGACCTGGGCTTGCGGCACGAGCTATGGCGACGCTCGCAGCGGTGTTGCCAGTGCAAGGCAACGCCGACGAGCACATGCTGTGGCTTCACCGAGCCCTCAAGGCAGACGCGCGCCAAGAAGATCCCGTCGTCACGACTGACGTCCTCGGCTCCCGTGCAGAGATCCTCTTGGAGCTCGGTGATCCGGCTGGCTGGCAGGCGGTCGAAGACATTCCGTGGAATGCGAGCTCGGTCGAGCAGAAGCTGGAGCTCGTTCGGGCGTGCAAGTACCTCGCGAGGGCCGCACTGCTTCTGGGCCACTTTGAGCGCGCCCAGTCGTTCCTTGACCGGGCCGACCGCATCCGCCGAGAACTTGGCCACGCGCGGTTCGGCGTCGGCCTTGCCACTGTGAGGGCGCAGCTGGATTGGAGCACCGGCCGCTGGGAGGGGCTCGAGGAGAGAGCACGACGGCTCGTGGAGTCCAGCGCGGAGGGACCTGTGATATCCGGAGCAAGCGAATTGATCCTCGCGTGGCTCGGACTCGCGCGAGGGGATGTCGAGGATGCAGAGCAGGGCTTTGACTCAGTTCTCAACGTGTTCCAGGACGCGAGGGAGCGTTGGCATTTCGCAAGCGCGGCGAACGGGCTCGCCCGGATCCATCTGGGGCGGGGAGACCTGCAAGCCGCGTGCGAGGTGGCGACTCTGGGGCTGGGCGCTTCGGGCGAAACTGGGACTTGGACATGGACATACCCGCTGGCTCCAGTAGCCGTCGAGGCACTCGTCGCATGCGGGGCCGTCGATGAAGCACGAGACGTCACTCATCGGCTCGCCCGCGGATTACGCGGACGGGATGCGCCAGCGGCAAGAGCCGCGCTCGCGGTCACTCGCGGGGTGATCGCCGAAGCGGACGGTCGCCGTGACGAGGCCGTGCGCCGGTTTGGCCAAGCGGAACGCGCTTGGCGCCGGCTCCCGTGCCCCTACGAGGCGGCGCAGGCTCTCGAGCGACGCGCTCGATGCCTCCTGGCTGGAGGCGAGACGATAGGAGGCGACTGCCTATTGAGCGCCTTGGAGGCGTACGGGGGCCTTGGCGCTGGCTGGGACTCGGCTCGCATCAGAGCCGCGCTGAGAACCTACAAGGTCACCCTCCCGCACCCCTGGCGAGGGGGAAGGAAGGGGTA
>JBBSIW010000150.1:0-6100 GCA_038231895.1 Solirubrobacterales bacterium
CGTCTTGGGCGCCGACCACTCGGGCACGCGACGCGCGATCCCGACGATCTCCTCGATCGTCTCGTCGCGCCCCAGCGCGGAGACCACGCTCGTGCCCACGTTCCCCGTCGCGCCGATGACAGCCACCCGCATCACGTGCTCCCTACCCCGCGGGGCGTGCGGCAAACGATGTGGTGCGCTGGCTCATTCAACCCACGGCCTGTGGCTCCGGCGGGCTCTCGGACCGCTCACCGAGCCGCTCGCGGCGGCGCGCGCGCTGCACCGCCTGGCGCAGGGTGTCTGCGTCGTAGGCTCCCTGGTGGCGCCGGCCGTTGATGAAGAACGTGGGCGTGCCGGCGACGCCGCTCGCGTCGGCGGTGGCGACGTCGTCAGCCACGCGGGGCGCATGCTCGCGGCGGCGCACCTCACCCCAGAAGCGCTCGACGTCGAGCCCGAGCTCTTGCGCATAACGCTTGAGCTCGGGCGCGGTGAGCTCGTCCTGGTGCTCGATGAGCTTGTCGTGCATCTCCCAGAACGCGTCCTGCCCGGCCGCGGCCTCCGCGGCTTCCGCCGCCATCTGCGCGTTGGGATGAACGTCGGTGAGGGGAAGATGGCGCCAGGCGTATCGAAGCTCGTCACCGAAGGAGTCGAGCAGATCGCGGACGACCACCTCCGCCTGCCCGCAGTAGGCGCACTGGTAGTCGCCGTACTCGACCAGCGTCACCGGCGCCTCCTGCGCGCCGCGCACGTGGCTGCGGGCGGGGTCGACGTCGTCGGAGAGGTCGACGAGCTCGTCCGCGGTGCCGACGAGCTGGCGCGCCCGGACCCCCGCGGGCAGCAGGGCGATCACGCGGAACGCCACCCAGCCCAAGATCGAGGCGGCCGCGGCGGCCGCGAGCACGCCGAGCTTGGCCTCGTCGAGCTGGCGGCCGTGGAAGGCGAGGCTCACGATCAGCAGTGAGACGGTGAATCCGATGCCGGCCACCGCCCCGGCGCCGGCGAGGCCCGGCCAGCTCACCGGCAGGCGGTTGCCCCGAAGCCACGTGCTCGTCGCCAGCCGGGAAGCGCCGAAGATGCCAAGCGGCTTGCCCACCACGTATGCGAGCAGGATGCCCAAGGTGATTGGCGACGTGACCGCGTCGCCGAGCAGCTCACCGTTGAGGTGGATGCCCGCGTTGGCCAGGGCGAACAACGGCACGATCAAGAAGCCCGTCCACGGGTGGAGCCGGTGCTGAAGGCGCTCGTTCGGCGAGATGGCGGAGGCCACGCTCAGCTGCGCCGAGCGTGCAAGCTGGGGCGTGGGCTGCTCGCGAAACGAACGCGTGAGCTCGGTCACCCGCTCGAGGTCGCCGCGCGACGGCGGATACGCGCTCGCCGCCAAGCCCGCCGCCAGTCCCGTGATCGTGGGGTGGACCCCGGACTCGAGCAGCGCGGCCCACATGCCCAAGCCGACCAGCGCCGCTGCCGGACGGCGCCAGATCGGCAGGTAGCGAAGCGCGAGCAGCGTGCCGAACAGGGCGACGGCGACGGCGAGCGGGACCAGCAGGACATGCTGCGTGTAGGCCAATCCGATCACGACGAGCGCCACGAGATCGTCGACCACGACGAGGGTGAGCAGGAACACACGCAGGCGCGTGGCGCCCGTCGGGCCCACCAGGGCGAGCACGCCCAGCGCGAACGCCGTGTCCGTCGACATGGCGGCACCCCAGCCCTGCGCGCCCGAGCCGCCGGCGTTGATCGCCAGGTAGATCAGGATGGGCAGCGTCATGCCACCGGCGGCCGCGATCACCGGGATCGTGATGCGCCGCCGTTCGCGCAGCTCCCCCATGTCGAGCTCGCGCTTGGCCTCGAGCCCGACGACGAGGAAGAAGAAGGTCATCAGCCCCTCGTTGACCCATTGGCGCAGGTCCATCGAGATGCCCTCGCCCCCGAATTGGATCGAGAGCTTCGTGGCCCAGAAGGACTCGTAGGACCCCGACCACGGCGAATTCGCCCACAGGAGCGCCGCCACCGCGGCGCCCAGGAGCACGACGGCGCTCCCGGTCTCCGTGCTCAGGAAGTCGCGAACGGGAGCCGCGAGGTTGCGTGCCCACGCCGTCCGGTCGGTGAGCCGGCGGTCCGGCTCGGAGCCCGAGCCATCGGCTGTGTCGCCGTGGGGCGGCCCGGATCGCTCGTGGGTGCTCATCGGCGCTTCAGATTAGGCGGGGTGTACGCCGACCCCGGCTGAGGGCCACGGCGAGCGCCTGCCCCGGTCCTCAGCAGGTGACGTTGATGTGGGAGAGCAGCCAGCCGTCCCCGCCCGGGACGAGGTCGACGCTGCCCGTGCAGTGGTCGGTGCGCGTGGTGTGCACGGCAACCGTCGTGATCGTCACCGTGGCGCGGCCGGGCGCCTGGCTCGTCGTCTGCGCGCGCGGGAACGAGATGGAGCGCAGGCTCTGAAATTGGCCTTGAAACGCAGCGAACCCTCCGAGCTGAGTCCGGACGCCCGGGCCCGCCAGAGACCACGCCTCCGCGTAGCGATGGCGTGCAGCCCGCTGGTAGAACGCCTGCACGGCGCCTGCGGGCGTGGCCGGCGAGGCCGCGGCGGTTGCGCCCGCGGCGGGGGAGGCCGCCCCCGTAGCCGGCGCCGTAGGCTTCGAGCGAGAGGGAGTCGCGGAGCCTCCTTTCCCCCCACCCGATCCCACGGCGAGGATAACCGCCACCGCAGCGGCGACGGCGCCGAGAGCTGCGAGCGCCGCCAGGGTCGGGCTGGGCCTCCGCCGGCTTCGCGCCGGCCTGGGGCGAGGCGACGAAGCGCGCGTTTGCGGCTGTGCCGCGGCCCGTGGGCGTGGGCGTGGGCGTGGTTGGCGTGGAGGTCGTGCGGGGAGGGGCTCGGGTGGCGGGACTGCCGAGGGCGCCGGGGAAGGCGGCGGCTCTGCCAACACTGCCGCCAGGCTTTGCACCAGCTCGCGCGCCGAGTCGGGGCGCCCGCTCGGATCCGGGCTCATGCCTCGACACAGCAGGCGCCCAGCCTCGTCGGGCGCTTCGGGCCAGGCTTCGCGCAGGTGGGGGGTGGGTTGGGTGGCGATCCGCTGGAGGATCTCCGCCGGCGTCCCTCCCACGTAGGCCTTGCGCCCCGACAGGGACTCGAACGCGACCGCGGCCAGCGAGTAGACGTCGGAGGCCGCCGTCGCACGCTCCCCGGCCAACAGCTCCGGGGCCAGGTAGGCCGGCGTGCCCAGCAGAGCACCGGACGCGGTGATCTGGGTCATCTGGTCGCCCCAGGAGATCCCCAGGTCGGCCAGCTTGACCTCGCGGGCCAGGCCCAGAAGGATGTTCGCCGGCTTGACATCGCGGTGGACCATCCGACGGGCGTGCATGTAGTCCAGCGCGGAGGCGACGTCCGTGAGGATGGCGATCGCCCGTTCGCTGGGTATCGGCCCGGCCTGCAACGCGGCGCGCAGGGTCTGCCCCTCCACGTACTCCATGATCAACAGCAGGTCCCCCTCCTCGGGCAGCGCGTCGTAGACCGCCACGAGGTTGCGATGGTTCAGCGAGGCGCCCAGCTTGACCTCGCGTCGAAAGCGAGCGGTGACGTCCTCGGCGTTTCGATGGAGCCGTTTGATGGCGACGCGGCGGCACAGGACGGCATCCTCGGCGACCACCACCGAGCCCATGCCGCCGGCCCCGACCCGTTCGATGATCCGGTAGCGGCCAGCGATCAGCGTCCCTGCGACGACGGCCATGCCTACACGGCACCCCGCCGCCGGGAGTACGCACGCTCAGCCCGCCGGCCTCAGGCCTCTCCCTTCCAGCGCCGCCGAGATGTCCCCGGCAGGGACGGGGGTCGCGAGGAGGAAGCCCTGGGCCAGCGGACAGCCCTGGTCGACGAGGAACTGGCGCTGCTCCTCGGTCTCGACTCCCTCCGCCACCGCGACCTTTCCGAGGGCGCGGACCAACTGGATGATGGCGCCGGCGAGCTGTGCGGCCTCCCCGTCGACGGCGACGTCAGCGACGAAGGTGCGATCGATCTTCAGCCACGCCACCTCCATGTGCGGCAGTCGGCTCATCGACGAGTGCCCGGTACCGAAGTCGTCGATGGCGATCCGTACGCCCATCTGCGCCAGTTCCCGCAGCACCGGCTCCACGCAGGCCGGCTCGCGCATGGCGGTGGACTCGGTGATCTCGACGATGAGCGATCGGGCCTCGAGCTCGTTGGCGCTCAGCGACTCCGCAATCGTGGTGGCGAAGGCGGGCGCCTGGAACTGGCGCAGGGAGGCGTTGATGCAGATCGGGAAGTCATGGCCGTGCTCCTGCCACCTGCGGGCCTGCGCGCACGCGGTCTCGATCACCCACCGACCGATGGGGTCGATGAGGCCCGTGTATTCGGCCACGGGGATGAACTTCAGCGGGGGGATGAGCCCGCCGCCCGGCTCGCGCCAGCGCAGCAATGCCTCCACGGCGACCAGCTCGTCGCCGGCCAGGTCGAAGATCGGTTGGTAGTGCAGGACGAAGTCATCCTGTGCCAGCGCCTCGCGCATGCGCACGGTCAGGACCAGGCGCTCGAGCGCCTCCTGGGTCCCCCCCGCGTAGATGACGAAGTTCCCGCGCCCCAGGCCCTTCGCCTCGTACATGGCCGCGTCGGCGTGGCGCAGGAGCCCGTCCTCGTCCTTCGCATCGTCGGGGAAGATGCTGACGCCGACGCTGGCACTGAGCTCGAACTCAGCACCGGGAAGCGCGAGCGGCTCCTCCAAGGTGGCCATGATCTGACCCACCACGATCTCCACGAGCTCGTCGGCGCGGCTGTCGAGATCGGGCAGCAGCACGCAGAACTCGTCGCCGCCGGGTCGTGCCACGAGGCTGGTCTGACGGATGCTCTCGCGCAGGCGGGCGGCGATGAAGCGCAGCGCCTCGTCTCCGGCTCGATGGCCGAGGCTGTCGTTGACGAGCTTGAAGTCATCCAGGCCGATGTGCAGAAGAGCCACCTGGCCGTCGTTCTCCTGTGCCCGGGCCAGGGCCATCGCCAGGTGCTCGCGCAGCAGGCTCCGGGTCGGCAGCCCCGTCAGCTCGTCACGGAGCTCCCCACGCGCCTCGGGCTCCTGCGGGCTGTCGCCATCCTGGCTCATGCTCGCCTCTCAGACTACTTCGGGAAACGGGGTGGTCCCTTGCGCACCTCCTCCTCAGCCTCCTCCTGCCCGGGCTCCTCACCCATCTCCTCCAAGACCCGATCCACGTCCTCGGGGTCCGGGCGCAGCCACTCGTCACGGTAGCCGAAGCGGTCACGCACGCTGGTGGCCGAGAAGCGCCCGTCGAGGAGCTCGAGCTGCTCGGGTGCCACGAGCGAGGGGTGAGCCACGCCGCAAGCCCGAGCCAGCGAGTAGAGCTCGCCGCGCAGCGCGACGATGTAGTTGGCCAGGCGCCCGGCCTTGTCCTCGGGCCGGATCCCCCGCTGCAGCCACCGCTTGTGGGTGGCCACCCCGACGGGACAGTCGAGCGGAGCCGCGCCGGTGCCGCCCTCCCCGCCGTCGATGGTGATGAAGTCGACGCCGCGGTCGTCCTGGGCCATCAGCCGCGCCAGCTCCGCCCAGAACGCGCTCTCGCCGATCGCCGACTTTGATGCCGACGGGCAGGCCGGTCTCCGCCGCCAGCAGCTCCACGAAGTCGAGCAGCTCGTCGGCATTTTGCGAAACTCCTCGTGCGATGCGGGCGAGACGCAGTCCTGGTCAGCCGGGACGCCCCGGACCGCGGCGATCTCCTTGGTCATCTTCGCGGCCGGGAGCAGGCCCCCGAGTCCGGGCGTCGCGCCCTGGCTGGTTGAGCGACTCGACCGCCGGCCCGGAGAGCGAGCCGAAGCTCATGGCCGACACGTTCACCGCCGACTGAGGACGGAAGGCATGGCGGCGCCGGCGGTGGCCACCGAGCACCTTCACGGAAGGCAGCATGAACCGCGGCGGGGCGCCCACCTTGCCCTTCTCCGGCGCGGGATGCGGGAGCGGCGCGTGGCGGATGACCAGGAAGTTGGGCGAGGTCTCGAGCTCTGACTCGGTGCCGAAGCCGAAGGTGTTGGGCGCTCCCTTGGCCGACTCGTACACCCAGTTGCGCTGCGTGCGGTCGAACGGGCGCTCGCTCTTGTCGGCGGCGA
>JBBSIW010000151.1:0-6082 GCA_038231895.1 Solirubrobacterales bacterium
ATGTACGACGTCTTCACGCCGACCCCGGACAACGCCGAGCCCTTCGGCGCCGCCGCCCCCGGCTTCGACGTCTTCGAGACCAATCCGACCGCCGGAGCCACGGCCCGGCGGTGGCGCCGCTTCGACCTCCGCGGCGTCGACCGCGTACCCCAGCACGAGTTGGACGCCGCCCTGTGGAAGTCGGTCCACGGGTTGCGCTCGCGCCCGCCGCCCCCCGGGCCCAACGCCAGCCCGGGGCAGTAACGTGCCGCCATCGCACCCACCTACGACCTGATCATCGTGGGGATGGGCTCGGGGGGCATGGTGGCCGCCGAGTTCGCCAGCACGCTCGACCTCAAGGTCGCCGCGGTGGAGCGCGATCGCGTCGGCGGCGACTGCCTGTGGACCGGCTGCGTGCCCAGCAAGGCGCTGCTGGCATCGGCGAAGGTCGCCCATCACATGCGCACCGCGGACGCCTTCGGCATCACGGCGGTGGAGCCCCAGGTCGACCGGCGCAAGGTGTGGGAGCGCATCCGCGGCGTGCAGCGCCAGATCGCCGACACCGACGACAACCCCGCGCGCTACGAGGAGATGGGGATCGAGCTCCACTACGGCCCTGCGAAGCTCACCGGCCCCCACACGGTGCGGGTCGGCGAGGAGGAAGAGCTCGAGGGGCGCTTCATCCTTCTGTGCACAGGCAGCCGCCCGGTCGTGCCGCCGATCGAAGGACTGGCCGAGGCTGGGTTCTTGACCAGCGAGAACATCTGGGACCTGGATGAGGCACCCGGAAGCCTCGTCGCCATCGGCGGCGGCCCGATCTCGGTCGAGATGTCACAGGCCTTCACCCGGCTGGGCATCGAGACCCACACCCTTCAGCGCGGCCCGGGCATCCTGCCTCGCGACGAGCCCGAGCTCGTGAAGGTGCTGGTCGCGAAGCTCCGAGCCGAGGGCGTGGACCTGTCCCTCTGCGTAGAGGCCGAGAAGGTGACCGTCGAGGACGGGATGAAGGTCGTTCACGGCACGCAGGACGGAGAGCACAGGAGCTGGCGGGGCGAGGACATCCTGGTCGGTGTGGGCCGGCGCCCCAACGTCGAGGGACTGGGGCTCGAGGACGTCGGGATCGAGACCAACCGCCGCGGGGTGACCATCGACGAGCGCAGCCGCACCATCGTGCCCTCCGTGTACGCGGTCGGCGACCTTGGCGGGCGTTACCTGTTCACCCACTCCGCCGGATATGAAGCGGCCCGCGCCGTTCGCGACATGTTCTTCCCGGGCAAGGGCAAGTTCACGAGCTTCGTCCCGTGGTGCACATTCACCGATCCCGAGCTCGCCCATGCCGGGCTCACCCTCCAGGAGGCCGAGGAGGCCCACGGGGCCGACGAGGTCGAGGTCTGGCGCCAGGACCTCATCCACTCCGACCGGGCCCGTGCCGAGGGGGTTCCCGAGGGGGCGGTCATCGTCGTCACGGCCAAGAAGAAGGTCGTGGGCGCCCACATCCTCGCCCCGGCGGCGGGCGAGATGATCCACGAGCTGGCGCTGGCCATGCAGGAGGGGATGAAGATCGACGACGTCGCGAGCCTGATCCACGTGTATCCCACGGTCTCGATCGCCATCGGGCAGCTGGCCGGGGAGTCGGCGTTTCAGTCCGCGCAGCGCTACCGCTGGCTGGTCAAGCGGACGAAGTCCTGACTATTCCTGGTCGGCGGCCGGGGGGCGGCGCGTGCTCTTGCGCTGGCCCTGGCGCCGCTTGGCCTCCAGCCGGCGCGCCCGCGCGGTCCGCGTGGGCCTGGTTGCACGGCGGGGGCGGGGCACCGCGAGCGCCTTTGCGAGCCGGGACCGCAGGCGCTCGAGCGCCAGCTCGCGGTTGCGCGACTGGCCGCGCGCGTCCTGAGCGACCGCGGTCAGCCGCGGGCCGCTGCGCGCGATGACCCGCCGCTTCTGCTCCTCGCTGAGCGCGCGCGACGCGGCGACGTCGAACACCGCCTCCACGCGCGAGGCGGTCACGTTGGCGTGCTGGCCGCCGGGACCCGACGAGCGGCTGGTGCGCAACGCGATCTCGGTCAGCGGAATGGCGGTATCGCGAGCGACGGGCATCGGGTCGTCCATGCCTTGATGGTGACGAAGATCGCCTGGCATCATCCCGACCGTGGCCGCTCTGCAGCACGTCAGCCTCGAGGTGGCGCCCAGTGACGTCGAGGCCTGCGTTGCTTTCTATGGGCAGCTCGGCTTCGACCGGGTCGAGCCCCCGCCCTCTCTGGCCGACCGTGCTGCCTGGATGCAGGCGGGCGTCGCGCAGATCCACCTCATGTACGTGGAGGAGCCCACCGCGCTCCCCCAGGGCCACGTCGCCGTGGTGCTCGACCCCTATGAGGAGGGGATTGAAGCACTGGCCAGGTCCGGCTACGAGCCCGAGCCTCGCACGGAGCACTGGGGCTCGCCCCGCGCCTACGTGCGCGACCCGGCGGGAAACCGCGTCGAGCTCATGGCCTTTGCGCCCGGGGGGGCCGCGCCGTAGCTCAGCCGCGCCGGCGATAGGTGCCGGTCAGGCGCCCTTTGGCGATCGCCGATCCGTCGATCAGGTCGCGCACCTGGTCGGGCCGTGCGCCGTCAGTCAGCGGCACCTGCGCCTTGAGCGCGTAGAGGGTGATCACGTAGCGATGCGTGCCGTCGGTGTAGCCGGGACACGGACCGCCGTACCCGTTCTGGTGAAAGTCGTTCATCCCCTGCTTGGCGCCGGCCGGCACCTGGCTCGCGCCGAGCCGGGTCAACGAGGGCTTGAGCCCGAACAGCGCCCAGTGGGTGAAGCCGCCGTGCGGAGCCTTGGGATCCTCCATCGTCACCGCCAGCTCGACCGCGCCGGTCGGGATCCCGCTCCAGGCCAGGTCCGGCGAGCCGTCGAAGCCGTCGCAGGTAAACGTGGACGGGATCTGTCCACCGTTGCCAAACGTCGTGCTGGTGAGCTGGATCGAGGCCTTGACCTTCTTCGCCACGTCCTTGATCGAGACATGGTCGCCCTCCGGCACGGGCTCGGGGCCGGGCTGGGGGGGCGCCGGCACGGCAGCGGCCTGTTTGGGCTGGCTGGGCTCCTGCGCCGCGGCGGGCGGCTGGGCGCCGTTGGGTCCGTTGTAGGGCTGATACTTGACGCCGCTGCAGCCGGCGACCACGAGCATGAGTCCCGCGAATCCGATGGACGCTGTCCTGCGCATGGGCCAAGCTTATGCGTGCGATGGGAGCCAAGCGTCAGCCGCGAATGGTGCCCCTCGGTCGGAGCGCGCGATACTGGCCGATCTCGAGGCGGCGCTGACGGAAGCGGCCGGCATCCCGAGGCCCAGCCGCGGCCGGAGCGGCCAGGACGGCTTGTTCTGAGCTAAGACTCGCCGGATCCCTCGGCGTCCGGCGACTCCTCCTCGGCGTCGTCGGTGGGCTCCTCCTCCTCTTCCTCCGGAGCCACCGCGCCCGGCACCTGCGAGTCCGACTGTCGGGCATGCCACTCGTTACGGGCGGCGTCCACGCGGCCGCTCAACTCGTCGGAGCGCTCCTCCATCTCCCCACGGCCCGACTCCATCTCGTCGACGGCACGGTCGACTTCCGGCTCGATCCCCTCTCGCTCCATCCCGCCTCCTCAAATTGCGTGTAGTGAGGGTCTACCCACGGCGGGGCCCGGCCAACCGGTCAACTCCCCCGCTCGTCGACCTCGTGCTCGGCCTCGGCTCGCTCCTCGAGCTTCTCCCGCAGGTAGGCGGCCTTGGCGGCCCGACGGGCGTGGGTGCCGGCCTCCTCGGGCTCCTCGGCCGCTTCGGCGCGAGAGCGCTCGGCCTCCTCGCGCCCGGCCTGAGCGACGCGGAGCTCCTCGGTCTTGGGATCGTCGTTCATGATTCAGTGGTCCGCAACGTAGCCCGCGACGGGTTCGAGCGGCAGGCCGCGGCGCGCCCACTCCGCGATCCCCCCGGCCATGTTGTAGGCGTCATAGCCCGATGCGCGGAAGGCCTGCGTCGCCATGCCCGAGCGCGCCCCCAGCCGACAGTAGAAGATGACCGGCGCCGAGCGGTCGATGGTCTCGGCCTGCGAGGCCAGGCGCTCGAGCTCCACGTGCCGGGTCTCGGCGATGTGCCCAGCCTCGCGCTCGTGGCCCTCGCGGACGTCTATCACCTGCCAACCCTCGGCGAGCAGCTCGGACACACGCTCGGGGGTCAGCTGGTGCTCAGAGTGGGCGAACGCGCTCACGGGGGCATCCTAGGCGAGCGGGCCAGGATGCGATCATGGCGGGTATGCCATTTCGCGCTGCCTTCCTCGCCGTGAGCTTGGCGGGTCTTGCCATTGCGGGCTGCGGCGCCAGCGAGGCGACTTCGACCCGGCACCCCGCGGACCGATCCGCAACGACGGCGCCGTCAGAGGAGACCGGGAAGCCCGGGGCGCCCGAGGCGGTTCGGGTGATTCGGGGCTGGGCGAACGCCCAGCGGGCTTCGGATCTCGACGGGGCGAGCTCCTACTTCGCCCTCCCGAGCCTCGTGTTGAACGGAGCCGGGCCCGAACGCCTGACCAGCCGGGCCGAGACGCGGCGCTTCAACCAGGCCCTGCCCTGTGGTGCGCAGCTGCTGCGCACGTCGAAGGCGCCCCAGGGTCGCTATACGATCGCGACCTTCCGCCTGGTCAAGCGTCCCGGAGCGCGCTGCGACGGGACCGGCGCTCAGGCGAGGACCGCGTTCGAGATCCGCGACGGCAAGATCCAATCGTGGGTGCGCCTCGCCGACCGCCCATCGGACCAATCGCCGCCACCGAGCGTTCCCGCCCCGGCGCCCGGACCTGACCCTCGCGCCCCGGGCGACGGCGCGCAGAGCATCTAGCGCGGCTAGTACCGGGGGTCCCGCGGGTCGCGAGGGTCGCGCTCGCGGACCACCGTGTCGCGCCGGCGGTCGGTGGCCAGCACCATGTAGGCGATCGAGACGATCAGCCCGACAACACCCACGATCAGGAGGATGAGCCCGACGATGGGGAGGTCGATGTCGGAGTTGCGCCACGTCACCGCGTAGCGCAGGATCGCCCCGGCGGCGATGAGAAGGAGGGATGCGCCAACGGTCACGGTCGGCTGAAGTATACCCGGGGGATCCCACGGCAACCGGGAATCGAAGTGCGCGCTCTAGCATCTGCGGCCATGGAGGCCGCTGCGTCCGAGCTCTACGCCATCCCCGAGGAGCACGTGGAGTTTCGCGACACCATTCGCCGGATCGCGCGGGAGCGCGTGGCCCCGCGAGCCGCCGCGATCGACGAGCAGGGCGAGTATCCCCACGACCTGCGCCGACTGTTCGCCGAGCAGGACCTGTTCGGCCTGCCCTTCGAGACCGGGTACGGCGGGACCGGGACCGGCACCCTGATGCTCAACCTGGCGGTCGAGGAGGTCGCCAAGGTCTGCGCCTCGAGCGCGCTTATGCTCATGGTGCAGGAGCTGGGGACGCTGCCGATCGGGCTGTTCGGCTCCAGGGAGCTCAAGCAGCGCTTCCTTCCTCGCTGCGCGACGGGAGAGTGGACGCCGGCATTCGCGCTGTCTGAGCCCGAGGCCGGCTCGGACCCGGGCGGCATGATCACTCGCGCGCGCCGGGACGGCGATGAGTGGGTGATCACCGGCACCAAGAACTGGATCACCAACCTGGGGATCGCCGACTTCTACGTCGTCTTCGCGGTCACCGACTCGGAGGCCCACCATTCGCGGGGCATCAGCGCCTTCGTGGTCGAGGCCGGCCGTCCCGGCTTCAGCGTGGGAAAGCTCGAGCACAAGCTGGGGATCCGGGGCTCGCCGACCGGCCAGCCGATCTTCGACGACGTGCGTATCCCCGCCGGGAACCTGATCGACGAGGTGGGACATGGCTTCAAGGTCGCGATGGCGACGCTGGATCACTCGCGCCTGGGGGTGGCGGCGCAGGCCCTGGGAATCGCCCAGGGCGCCACCGACTACGCCGTGGCCTACGCGAAGGAGCGCAGGCAATTCGGCAAGCCGATCGCGGCCTTCCAGGGCATCCAGTTCAAGCTGGCCGACATGGAGACCCAGTGCGCGGCGGCCCGCGAGCTGCTCTACAAGGCCTGCGCGAAGGTCGACCGCCGGGAGCGC
>JBBSIW010000152.1:0-6078 GCA_038231895.1 Solirubrobacterales bacterium
CTCCTACGCGGTGAGCGCGTCGAGCACGTCGACGCGGGTGAGCACTCCCACGAGCCGGCCATGCTCGACCACGGGCAGGCGGTTGTGCTTGCGCTCGGCGATCACCCGGGCCGCATCCTCGACGGTGGCGTCGGAGTCGATCGTCACCGGGTCCGCGGTCATCATGTCCTCGACGGTGGAGGCGAACGCCTTTTTCAGCCGGCCCTCGAAGCGCTTGAGGGACTCGAGGAAAACCACCCCGCCGAACAGCGAGATGTAGTGGGGCAGGTGCAGGTCGGCGTCCTCCTCGCTGAGCACGAGGTCGGACTCGGTGACGATGCCCACGCAGCGGCCGGCCTCGTTTACCACCGCAACCCCCGGCAGCTCGTGCTTGCGCAGGAGGTGGAGCAGCGTCTCGACCTCGTCCTGCGGGGTGACGGTGACGGGGTCCCGCTCCATGATCTCGGCGACGGTGGCCATTGGCGCAGGTTATCGGGCTGCCGCGGGTGGCCAAGCGGAGACGGTCAGGGCTCGCGTGCCGCGCGCAGGGCGGAGATGACGTCGCGGGCGATCACCGTGTCGGGCCCGTGAAGCGCCGCGGCGCGCCGACCCGCCTCAGCGTGAAGCGCCACGCCCACGCAGGCGGCGTCGAATGGGGGGAGGCGCTTGGCCAGCAGCGCGCCGATCACGCCCGAGAGGACGTCGCCGGTGCCGGCGGTGGCCAGGGCGGGGCTTGCGCCCTGGCTCACTGCGGCCCGGCCGTCGGGGTCGACGACCAGCGTGTCGTCGCCCTTGAGCACCACCACCGCGCCCGCCGCGGCGGCGGCCTCACGTGCATGGCGCAGCCGCTGCGCCTCCACCTCGGCGGAGGCGACCTCGAGCAGGCGCCCGAGCTCCCCCGCGTGGGGCGTCAGAATCGTGGGAGCCGATCGCTGGGCGAGTGAGATCAACCCGCCGGCGTGGGCGTTGAGGCCGTCCGCGTCGAGGACGAGGGGCAGCGCGGCGCGCGCCGCCAGGTAGCACGCGAAGGCCCGGGCGCTGTCGCTGCGGCCGATTCCCGGGCCGAGAACCATGGCGTCGGCGCGCTCCGCCGCCTCCAGGGCCGCGTCGAGCCCAGACGGGCCGAGCACGCCCTCGACGTCGGGGAGCCCGCGGGTCATGACCTCGAGCAAGCGCAGCTCGAACACCAGCGAGAGCGACGCCGGGACCGCAGCGGTTACGTACCCGGCGCCGGCCCGGGCGGCAGCCTCGGAGGCCAGGCACGGCGCTCCGGTCATCCCCGGCGAGCCGCCGACGACGAGGACGGCGCCCTCGCTGAACTTGGTGGACCCGGTGTGGCGGCGAGGCACCACCTTCGCGGCGGCACCGAGGATCAGCCCAATGCTCGGCACGCTCGGTGCGCCCCTGGGGATGCCGATGTCGATCACCCGCACCTCGCCGGCGCACTGCTTACCGGGAGCGATCCACAGCCCGGGCTTGGCGGCGTGGAAGGTGGCAGTGACCTGCGCGCGCACGGCCGCGCCAGCGATCGCCCCCGTGGAGGCGTCGACCCCACTGGGCACGTCGGCGGCCACGACGATCGCCCCCGCGGCGTTGATCGCCTCGATGGCCCCCGCCACCGGCTCACGCGGAGCGTCGGAGACGCCCGTGCCGAGCAGGGCATCGACGATCCCATCCGCACCCTCGAGCGCCGCGGGTGAGAACTCGACCGGTGCCTGACCGGGCAGCCACCCGAGGTTGGCCTTGGCATCACCTCGAAGCTCCTCCGCCGATCCGACCAGCAGGACCGTGACCTCGCGCCCGGACGCGCGCAGCAGTCGGGCGGCGACGAGCCCGTCACCGCCGTTGTTGCCCTTGCCGCACACCACCGCCACCGAGCCACGCGGCGCGCGCTCCTCCACCAGGCGCGCCAGGCCCGTTCCGGCACGCTCCATGAGCTCGAGGGAGGCGATCCCCTGCTGCTCGATCGCCCATGAGTCGGTCGCCCGCATCTGCTCGGCGTCGGGCAGCTGCTCCAGCCAGGAGGGAGGCGAGGGCACGCCGGCAGCCTACGGGCTCACGCCGCCCGCGCGGCGCGCTCGCTACTCGACGGTGACCGTCTTGGCCAGGTTCCGCGGCTGGTCCACGTTGAGCCCGCGCAGGCGGGCGATCCGGTAGGCCAGCAGCTGCAGCGGGACGACCGCCAGCAGCGGCTCGAGCATCCAGTCCGAGCGCGGGACGTAGAGCACCTGCTCGGCGTGCTCGGCGATGGCCCGGTTGCCCTCGGTGGCCACGGCGATGACGTGGGCGCCACGGGCGCGGACCTCCTGCATGTTGGAGGCGACCTTCTCCAGCACCGGCGAGTTGGTGGCCACCACGACGACAGGGGTGGACTCGTCGAGCAAGGCGATCGGACCGTGCTTCATCTCGCCGGCCGCGTAGGCATCGCAGGCGATGTATGAGATCTCCTTGAGCTTGAGTGCGCCCTCGAGTGCAACCGGCAGCCCGACATGGCGGCCGAGGAAGAGGAAGAACTCCCGCCGATGGTGGGCGTGGGCGATGTCGTCGACCTCCCGCTCCACCGACTGCAAGAGCTCCGCGATGCAGTGCGGCAGGCGCTTGAGGTCGGCGACCAGCTCAGCGAGGCGAGAGGGTGCGAGGCTGCCCCGCAGCTCAGCTAGGCGCAGGCCCAGCAGGTACATGACCGCGACCTGGCACACGAAGGTCTTGGTCGCCGCGACCCCGATCTCCAGCCCCGCGCGCGTGTACAGCGTGCCGTGAGCGTCGCGGGTGGCCTGGGAGCCCATCACGTTGGCGATGGCGAGCACGGTGGCGCCACGCTCGCGCGCAAGTCGCATGGCAGCCAACGTGTCCGCGGTCTCACCCGATTGGGAGATGCCCACCACGAGGTCCCCAGGTCCCACGACCGGGTTGCGGTATCGGTACTCGGAGGCGATGTCGACCTCGACCGGGACGCGCGCCCACTCCTCGATGGCGTAGCGCCCCACCAGGCCGGCGTGATAGGAGGTCCCGCAGGCCACGACCACGATCCGGCGGACGCCCTGGAGGAGGTCGTCATCGATCTGCCCGAGGTCGCCGAGGTCGACGCCATCGTCGCGCGTCGTGCGGTCAGCGATGGTCTCGGCCACGGCGTCGGCCTGCTCGTGGATCTCCTTGCTCATGAAGGTGGCGTGCCCGCCCTTCTCGGCGGTCTCCTCGTCCCAGGTCACCTCCTCGACGTCGCGCTGGAGCTCGGCGCCCTGGGCCGTGAGAAAGCGGACGCCATCTGGACGCACGACGACGATCTCCTCGTCATCGATCTGCTGGACGCGTCGGGTCTCGCGCAGGAAGGCGGGGATGGCCGAGGCCACGAACTGCTCTCCATCGCCGCGCCCGACGATCAGCGGGCACTCCTTGCGGGCGCCGACGAGCAGCTCGGGCTCGTCGCCGGCCATCGCCACGAAGGCGTAATGGCCCTCGAGCTCGTGGTAGGCGGCGCGCACGGCGTGGACCAGGTCGCCGTCGTAGTGGGAGGCGATCAGATGGGCGACGACCTCCGCGTCGGTCTCGGAGGTGAACGTCGCGCCTCCTCCCCGCAGCCGCTCGCGCAGCGACGTGTAGTTCTCCACTATCCCGTTGAGGACGATGTGGATGCGCTCCTCGGTGTCGAAGTGCGGATGGGCGTTGGCCTCGGACACTCGCCCGTGCGTCGCCCAGCGCGTATGGCCGATCCCGGTGGTGGCGGGGCGGGCGGCCACAGCGACCGCGCCGGCGCCGTCGAAGGCGCCGACGGCATTGCGCAGCGCGCCCAGGTTCCCGACGGCCCGGATGGACTCGACCCGGCCCTCGCGGATCATGGAGATCCCGGCGCTGTCGTACCCGCGGTACTCGAGCTTCTCGAGCCCGGCGAGGAGCAGCTCCTGAGCCGGTCGGTGCCCGACGTAGCCGACGATGCCGCACATGGGGGACCTCCGACACGAGTGAGAGCCGCGACCGGCGGCTCCCCCGACCCGCTCCAGCGCGGGTGGAGCCCTCAATCATAGTGGCCGGGGAGACGGATGCTCAGGTGTGAACGGCGTGCACAGCCGCCACCAGCCGCTCGCACGCCGCGGCGGCCTCGTCGTCGCCGGGCGCCTCGACCATCACCCGCACCAGCTGCTCGGTTCCGCTCGGGCGGACGAGCACGCGCCCTCTCCCCTCGAGCTGGGATGACTCGCGCGCGATCACGGCGGCGAGGTCGTGGTCACCGAGGAGAGCGTCGCGATCGGAGACGGGCACGTTGACGAGGCGCTGCGGCAGCTTCTCCATCGCGTGGCGCTCGGCGAGGTCCGCGCCACCGAGCGCCTCGAGGGCGAGCAGCGCGGCTGCGATGCCATCGCCGGTTGGCGCGAACCCCAGGTCGATGATGTGACCCGACTGCTCGCCACCCAGCGCCCAGCCCCGCGCGCGCAGCTCTTCGAGGATGTAACGGTCTCCGACCTTGGTGGTGGCGACCTCGATGCCCGCCTCCGCCATGGCCGAGTGAAAGCCGTAGTTGGTCATCACCGTGACGGCGACGCCGTCGCCGGGAAGTCGCCCGGCCGCGCGCAGGTGCGTGGCCGCCAGCGCGATCAGCTCGTCGCCGTCGACCACGGTCCCGGTTCGGTCTGCCGCGAGCACGCGATCGCCATCACCGTCGAAGGCGAACCCCAGGTCATGGCCGCCCGCGACGACCGCCTCGGCCAGCGCCGCCACGTGCGTGGAACCGCAGCCGGCGTTGATGTTGCGCCCGTCGGGCTCGGCGGCCAGCGTCGTCACTCGGGCACCGAGGCGCTCGAAGATCGCCGGCGCGGCCCGGTAGGTGGCGCCATGGGCGCAATCGAGGAGCACATCGCATCCCGAGAGCTCGAGCCTCGCGTAGCGCTCGTGCAGCGCGCGCAGGTAGTCGTCGAGCGTGCCGTGGAGGCGGCGGACCCGGCCAAAGCCGCCGGGCGTCGCCGCGGGACGTTCGAGCGCAGCCTCGATCTCCTCCTCGACCGCGTCGGAGAGCTTGTCCCCGTCCGCGCCGAAGAACTTGATCCCGTTGTCGGCGTAGGCGTTGTGCGACGCGGAGAGGACGACGCCGAGATCGAACCCGTACCGCGCGATCAGCAGCGGCGCGGCGGGGGTGGGCAGGACGCCCCCGAGCAGCACGTCGCCACCCGCCGCGGTCGTACCGGCTGCGATTCCCGCCTCGAGCATCTCGCCCGACTCACGCGTGTCCCTGATGACCAGTACCTGCGGGCGCTCGGTCCCGATCCGCTCGGTGGCAGCCTGGGCCAGCGCCGTCGCGAGCTTCGCCGTGACCACGGTTCCGGCAGGGCCCCGGACGCCGTCCGTGCCGAACAGTCTCCGGGCCACGGGGCGCGGCCGCTAGCGCTTCGAGAACTGCGGCTTCTTGCGGGCCTTCTTCAGGCCGGCCTTGCGGCGTTCCTTCGCGCGGGAGTCGCGGGTGAGAAACCCGCGGCGCTTGAGCTCGGTGCGCAGGTTGGGATCGGCCTCGATGAGCGCGCGGGAGATGCCGTGACGCAGGGCCCCGGCCTGAGCGGAGATGCCGCCCCCGTGCAGCTTGGCCACGACGTCCATACGCGACTCGTAGCCGACGGTCTCCAGCGGCTGGCGGATGTTGCGCTGCGCCGTCGCGCGCGGGAAGTGGTGGTTCAGGGTCTTTCCGTTGACCGTGTACTCACCGGCACCCGGCTTGAGGATCACGCGGGCGACGGCGGTCTTGCGCTTGCCGGTGGCGATGTAGCGCGCGCCTGAAGCCAGGTCGATGGCGGCTTTGGGAAGCTCAGCTTCCGCGGCGGGCGGAGCCTCCTCGGGTGCCGGCACGGGGTCGAGGGCGTCCTCATCGAACTGGGCCAGAGCCTGCTCTCGCGCCAACGGATCGGATCCCTCGGGCACGATGTCGACTTCCAGGTCTGCCCCGGGGATCGCGGGCTTGGCGCGCGGTGCGACCTGCGGCTCGGCGGCCGGGGGCTCCTCGACCGCAGGGGGCTCGTCAACCGCAGGGGGCTCGTCAACCGCAGCGGGCTCCTCCACAGCGGGCTCCTCCACAGCGGGCTCCTCGGCAGCGGGCTCCTCGGCAGCGGGCTCCTCGGC
>JBBSIW010000153.1:0-6074 GCA_038231895.1 Solirubrobacterales bacterium
AGCCGGGCACGGGTACCGGCACCGTCACCGCCGATGTGAACGGCGCGGGTAACGGACTCACCTGCGGCGCGGACTGCGCCGAGACCTACGCCGACGGTACATCCGTGACCTTGACCGGAACTCCATCGGCGAACTCGACCCTCTCGAGCTGGCAAGGATGCGACCGGACGACTGCAACCACATGCACAGTGCGCATCAACGCAGCTCGGGACGTTCTCGCGACCTTCAACTTGAGGCCGTCCCAGACGCTGAGCGTGGCTAAGATAGGCTCCGCTGCGGATGCCGGAGGCGTAACCAGTTCCCCGACGGGAATCAACTGCGGAGCAGACTGCACCGAGGACTATCCCGGCGGTACGACCGTCGTCCTATCCGCGAGCGCGCCTCTGGGCTCCGTTTTCTCCGGTTTCACAGGTTGCGATAGGTCCGCGAGTACGACATGCACTGTGAGTGTCAGTGCACTCAGCCACATCACCGCTACCTTTACGGCAGTTCCTGTCCGGCAGCTAACCGTGAGCCGCGACGGCACGGGCGCCGGGCGCGTGACCGGGCAGGGGATCAACTGCGGAACAGATTGCACCGAGCCCTATAACGACGGGACGTCCGTTGTACTCATCGCCCGTCCGTCGGCGCCTGGATCGATGTTCGCGACGTGGACGGGATGCGACAGCGTGACCACTAATACCTGCGCGGTCGCTATGGCGGGCGACCGGCGCATCAGCGCCACGTTCACCCAGGGACATGCCCTCCCCACGGCCGGAAGCGGCTCGGGTGCGGCGCCAGGCACAGGCGCCCAGAGCGCCCCCGCCGCGGGAACCCTCGACGCCACGCTTGCGTCTGAGGCCCGTCGGGCCGTCGCCCTCCGTGGCTGCCTCACCGCGGTGGCGCGCGACGCCCGCCGGGAGTCAACGCACACACGGCACGGCTCCGCGCGCGAGCGCGCGAAGGCCAAGCGCCACCTAGCCCGCCACGCAAGCAGCGGGCGCCGACGCTGCCTGCGCCTCCACGGCCGCACCCCCGGCCCGGTCACCAGGCTGCAGGCGCGAGCGATTGGCAAGACGCAGATCGAGCTTGACTTCAACGCGCCTGGCACCGACGGAAAGGGTCCGCCCCCTGCTCGCACATACCTCGTCAGGGAATCGCGTCGACCGATCCGCAGCGACTTCGGCCGGGCGCAAACTCTGTGCGGGGGCGCCTGCCGTTTCACCGTCACCAGGGTCGGTGCCAGGGTCTCCCTCAGGGTCACGGACTTGCGCGCCCGTACCACCTACTACTTCGCGGTCGCCGCCCGTGACAACGTCTCCGCCCACCGCGGACCCAGTTCAAAGGCAGTCAAGCAGACAACACGTTGAACCAGCCTTTCAACCGGCGCGCTCCGCCGAGCGAAGGCCGCGACGCGCCCACACCACCATGACGAGGGCTCCGGCGGCCAGAAGCGCGAATGAGAGGCCGACCTTGACCGGCGAGCCGGCCAGGAGCCCACGACCTGCCTCGACGACCGCGGTGGCCGGATTGAACCGTGCCACCGCATGGACCCAGCCAGTGAGCAACGGCAGCGGGACGTAGACCGGCGCGAGGAAGAGGATGAGGAACACGGGCATCTGGATCAGGGACCCGGCCTGCTCGGTTCGCGTGAGCATCGCCACCCCCGACGCCCACAGGACGGCGACGAGATTGACCAGCGCCCCGATCCCCACCAACGCCACCACATCGGAGGGACCGCCCTCGAACCGCATCCCGGCGAGCACCGCGGCGCTGGTCACGACCACACCGGTGATCAGCCAGCGCACGAGCCCCGCGATGGCATAGCCGGCGATGATGCCGGTCCGTCGAGGCGCGCCCAGAAGGAGGCGGCGGGCGAAGCCGCGCTCGAAGTCGCGCGCGATGCCAAAGCCCGTGAACACGCCCCCGAACGCCGCCGACTGGATGAACACGAATACGAACTGAAATGCCGTGTAGCCGGGCGGGTAGTCGAAGTTGGGGACCTTCGAGACGCTCGACAGGCCGCCCGCGAAGGCCGCCAGGAAGAACAGCGGGAAGATGATGGATGGGATGAGGATCGCCGGGTTGATCAGGGTGTTGTGGATCGCGCGCCAGGCGACCGCGTAGGCGACGCTCCAGAACTGTCGGCTCATGTCCGCACCAGCCGGGTTTTCAGCGCCAGTCCGGCCGCCCCCAGCGCCAACCCGAGCATGGCGAGGCCGATGCCGAATGCCAGACCGAGCGCCTTCGCGTCCCAGCCGGTGATGATCAGGCTGCGGATGCCCTCGATCAGGTAGGACACCGGGTTGTAGGTCGCGACGGTGCGAAACCAGTCGGTCTCGATCAGGTTGCGCGGCAGGTTCGACGAGGACAGGAACAGGAGCACGAAGAGCAGCGGGAAGAAGCCCTGCACCGCCTCCCCGCTGCCGAAGCGCAGCGCCACCAGTGCCCCGAGGCCACCGAAGGCGAACGAGATCAGCATGGAGAGGACGAGCAGGACGAGCACGCCGCCGACTCCACTGACGATGCCGACGCCCACTGCCGCGCCGACCAGCAGGTAAATCACCGCCTGCACGAGCCCCATGAGCAGTGCGCCGCCCAGCTGGCCGGCCAGCAGGGCGCCCCCCCGCACCGGCGTGAGCGCCAGCCGGTTGAGAAACCCGGTCTCGATGTCGCGTGCGAGGTCGGTGCCCGCTGCGATGGCCACGAACAGTGCCCCCTGCATGAAGGGCACGGCGAGCGCGAAGTCCTTGTAGTCGTGGACCGGAAAGCCCGGCAGCCTGGTCGCAGCGCCCAGCCCGGACGCGTTGACCGCGAAGAGCACGAGCGGGAAGACCAGGGGAAACACGAGGAGGCCCCGCTGTCGCAGCGTGCGTCGGACCGAGCGCCGACCCAGGACCTCGACCTGCTCGAGGAGCGGAGAGCGGGTAAGCGCCACGTCAGCCCCGCTCGGAGCGCGGATCGGCGTCAGCGTCCTCGCCGGCGCCCTCGAGCTTGCGCCCGGTCTCCGCGAGGAACACGTCGTCGAGCGAGGGCGCGTGCAGCTGCAGCGTCGCCACCTTGATGCCGGCGCGATCCAGCGTGCGCACGACCTCGGCCAACTGGCTCTCGCCGCCGGGCAGCTGCACCGAGACGCCGCGGCCACCGTCGCGGTTGCACTCGCCGAACGCGGCGAGCACCCGGGCCAACTCGTCGGTCGCCGACTCCTCGGCCGCGACGATCTCCACGCTGGGGACGCCGACGCGTGCCTTGAGCTCGGAGGGCGTGCCCTCGGCCACGATGCGACCTTGATCGATGATGCCGACGCGGTCGGCGAGCACATCGGCCTCCTCCAAGTACTGCGTGGTCAAGAAGACGCTGATCCCGTCCTCCCGGGCCAGGCGCTCGACCTCCTCCCACAGCGCGCTGCGGCTCTGGGGGTCGAGACCCGTGGTGGGCTCGTCGAGGAACAGGATCTGCGGCGTGTGCACGAGCGCCAGGGCGAGGTCGAGCCGGCGCTTCATGCCGCCGGAGTAGCCGCCGACCCGGCGATCGGCGGCCTCGGAGAGCCCCACCCGGGTGAGCAGCGCGTTTGCGCGGTCGCGGCGCTCCCGGCGGGGCAGGCTCTGAAGCGTGGCCTGGAGGATCAGATGCTCGCGGCCCGTGAGCAGTGGGTCGAGCGCGGCCTCCTGGAGCGCCGCGCCGATGATGGCTCGAACCTGCGCGCCTTCGCGGGCGACGTCGAAGCCGCCGACGCGAGCGCTGCCGCCCGTGAGCGGCAGCAGCGTCGTGAGCATGAGCACGGTGGTGGACTTCCCCGCTCCGTTGGGGCCGAGGAAGCCATAGATCTCGCCGGGTGAGACGGTGAGATCGATGCCCGCGACGGCCACGACATCCTTGAACTCCCGCACCAGCCCCCGAACCTCTATGCCGTTGCCGCGCTCCATCGGAGGCACCACTAGCCGGCCACGGTCGCGGGCACAAAGCGCACCGCGATGCCCCACGGGTCACGGACCAGCAGCGTCTTGGGCCCGTCCTCCTCGGCGATGAACGCCAAGCGCACGCGCCTGCGAACAGCGTCCACCTGCGCGTCGTCCTCGAGGACGACCGTCCATTCGCGCAGGCCCACGACGCCCGCCGGGACAGCCGGCGCGTCCTCCCCGCGCCACGTGTTGAACCCGAGGTGGTGGTGGTAGCCGCCGGCCGACACGAAGGCCGCGCTCCCCATCACGGTCATCGCCTCGAACCCCAGCACGTCGCGATAGAAGCCAAGGCCGCGATCGACGTCACCGACGTGCAGATGGAGATGGCCGACGGCGAGGTGCGGATCGGCATGCGGCCGGCCGGGACGATCGTCCAGTAGCCCGAGCAGGTCACCCATGTCCAGCGGCGCCGGGCCGATCGTGGTCGGGTCGCGAAGGTCGCCCCAGTGCTTGCGCGAACGGTCCGCCGCGAGCTCGATCCCGTTGCCATCGGGATCCGCGAGATAGATCGCCTCCGAGATCCCGTGATCCGATGCGCCGCTGATCGGGATGCCCCTCGCTCTCAGGCGCTCTGCTGCCCGCGCGAGCTCCAGACGCGACGGATGCAGGAGGGCGAAGTGATAGAGCCCGGCATGGCTGTCGGCCGGGCGCGCAGCGGGGTCCTCCACCAGGACCACGAGATCCTCCTCGCCGGCGCCCATCATCGCCATCCCCGGCTCGCGTCCGAACAGGCGCAGGCCGATCGCCTCCTCGTAGAAGGAAACCGAACGGTCGAGGTCGGTGACGGTGAGGTGGACCGGCCCAAGACGCAACGTGGCTGGCAGCGACGGGTGACTTGCGGGTTGGGACGTGGCGTGCGGAGAAGTGCTCACGCGTCAAGGATATGAGCGCAGCCAAGGCCCAGAGTCAGATTTGGCTCTACAGCGGGAATCGGGGACCGCTCTCGACCTGGATTAAGGTGGACTTTCGCGCAGATGGTCGCGCGGTACAAACGGTCGCTCATAATGGCGTGACGATGCCGGCTGCAGAAATGACCTACTCCAAAGGGCAGATCAGACGTGCAGGTCGTTTCTTTCGGGATTTGCACCATCAGCCTGGGCCCATTGATACCGATGACTTTCTTGCAGCGGTCGACGTCATCGACTGGTGGCGGGCCCTCCACGCTCGGCCGCTAGCTCGGACGAACGCCGGGCTGCGCTACTACGTTCGCAAAGTGGGAGTGCCGGAGCCGGACGTCACTCAGAGGCTCAAGCGTTTTTCGACCATTGTGGACAAGCTGCGCAGAGAGCCCACGATGCAGCTGACGACCATGGAAGACATCGGCGGTGTAAGGACGGTACTGCCAGACCAAGCCTGTGTAGATGCACTCGTGGCCGATATCCGTGGGCAGCCCCGTTGGACGCTACGCCGAGTCCGAGAATACGTGCAAGGGCGCGACCCTGGCCCGAAATAAGACGGATATCGGGCCGTACATGTAGTCGCAGTAAGGGGATATCCACTTGAGTCAGGTTCCGTACGAGTTGCGGCACGCGGCGACACGATTGCCGCGGCGGAAGCGCTCGCAGGGCGCGTCACGCGAGCCATGGAGCGGCCCGGGTGCGACCCGCTCTTCCCCACCCTCTTGTCGAGCCTGGCGCTCACGCGCCCCCACAGAAGCCAACCTGAGTTAGATGGATATCCCCCTCGCAGTAAAGGACGGATGCTACGTCGAAATCCAACTGCGAACACCCTGGCAGGACGCATGGGCGCAGTCGGTTGAGCAAGACACTCGCCGCCTTCGTGAGGGCCTCAAGTTTGGGTCCGGACCCGACGATCTGCGAGAGTATTATCGAAAGGTTTCCGAGCTTTTTTCGATGCGCGAGCGTCTCGAGGAGCCGGACGGAGAGTTTATGTCAGAGCTTGCCGAGCGGTATGCAGCCACCCGCAGGTACTTTCCCGAGTCCTAGGGTAAGGAGCACTTCATGAGCGACGCCCAGATCGAACACTTCCTCATCCGGGGTTCCGCAGTTCGTGGGCACATTTGAGCGTCCCGGGGTAGCGTTTTCCCTGCGTATCGGTGGTTTCGTAGGCCGCTGAAGCCGAGAAACTGTAGGCACACGATTTAGCGGGTTTGGCTTGTGCTGGCGTGGGCGA
>JBBSIW010000154.1:0-6058 GCA_038231895.1 Solirubrobacterales bacterium
GTTCGCAGCCGCCGTCGTCGGATCCGCCGAAGTCGCGGGCTGAGCGCAGACGGGAGGCGCGCGCGAAGCTCAGGGAGCTCTCCAGGCGCAAGCCTGGCGGCCCACTCCCACGGGCGCGAGCATGCCGCTCGCTGCCGACTGACTCAGATCGAAGCGGTGGCGCAGGAAGACGACGATGAACGTCTGGGCGCCCGTCAGGTAGAAGTAGCCGAGCGCCGATGCGACGACGAGCAGGCGGTTGCTGCGAATGGACAGGACGCGCTTGGTGGCGTCGAGCAGGGAGACGCCCGAGGGCGGCTTCGGCTCCGGCGCGACGTCGGGCGGGTCCTCCCCCTCGGGCATCAGGCGGTCGGCGCCGCCGCGGGCGGGCTGCTCAGCCTTCGGCGCACGACCAGAGCGAGCACCAGCCCGGGGATCGACAGCAGCCGGAACGACCAGCGCCAGGAGAGGATTCCGCGCACCGACCGAGACGTCAAGATCGATGACCTCCTAGGACAACCCGTGAGCTGTGGCGCACGGTCCACCACAGGATGTCCGCCGCGGGACCGCGGAGAGTCGCGCTGCGAGGTTTCGGGTAGTGCGTTGCGGTGGGCACTTCCGCCGAAGCACGCCAGCCCGTGGCCGACGCGTCCGATCACGATCAGGGCGGCAGGCCGCTCCGACCGGAGGAAAAGCGGATCCTCGGGCTGCTCGGGCTGCCGACTCTGGCCCTCGCTCTCTCGCTGACGGTCGTCTCGACCTACCTCCCGGTCGTCGCCAAGGACGTCCTCGGCTCAACGGTGTTCATCGGGCTCATCATCGGCCTCGAGGGGCTGATGGCGCTTTGGGTGCCTCTCGTCGTGGGCACGTGGTCGGACCGTCTGCGCACGCGCCTCGGCGGGCGCCTGCCGTTCGTCATCGTCGCCGCGCCCGTCGCGGCGACCACGCTCGGCGTCATCGGCTTCGTGCGCTCGGGCGGGCTGATCGCGCTCGTCGGGGGGCTGTTCTTCATGAGCTACTTCGTCGCCTACGAGCCCTACCGCGCGCTGTACCCCGACGCGCTTCCCGAGGCGGTCGCGGGCCGGGCGCAGAGCACGCAGGCAGTGTTTCGTGGTGTCGGCACCGCTCTGGCGCTCATCGGCGGCGGGCTGCTCGTGACGCTCGGCAAGCCGGTGCCGTTCATCGTGGGCGGGGCGCTACTCGGAGTGACCCTGCTCGCGTTCAGCGTCGCGATCGCGCGCCGTGGCCCCCCCGACGCTCACGGCGGGGGCAACGACGAGAAACACGCGACCCTGCGCGACGGCGTCGTCGACCTGTGGGTGCTCGTGCGCGCGAGCGCGGAGCTCCGCGCGTTCTTCTTCGCCAACGCTCTCTGGGAGCTCTCGCTCGCCGCCCTGAAGACGTTCATCATCCTCTACCTGACCCGGGGGCTCGGTCTGAGCACGACGATGTCCGCGCTCGCGGTGGGCGCCGCCGCGCTGTTCATACTCGCCGGCGCGGTGGGTAGCGGCAAGCTCGGCGACCGGATCGGCCGCGTGCGGGTGCTGTCGATCGCCCTGCCGGTCTACGGCGCCGGCCTGCTCGTGCCGCTCATCTTCTCCGCGCCCCTCGCGGTGGCCGTCGTCGCGCCGGTCGCGGCGCTGGGCGGAGGCGTCGTCATGTCGCTGCCCTACGCGGTGTTGACTCCGCTGATGCCCGACGACCGGCACGGCGCGCTGACCGGCTTCTATACCTTCAGCCGAGGCATCGGCATCGCGCTCGGTCCGCTGCTCGCCGGGATCGCCGTGCGGACGCTCCAGCAGCCGTTCTCCGCCACGCAGGGCTACCAGGCGATGTGGGGCGTGTGCAGCGCAGCGATCTTCGCCAGCCTGCTCTTCCTGCCCCGGCTGCGGGGACGCCAGGAGAGGGAAGCCGGTAGGTGACACTAACGGCGCTCGGCGATCGTCACGGCCGCGTTGACGAGCGCGAGGTGCGTGAGCGCCTGCGGGAAGTTGCCGAGCATGGCGCCCGTCGCCGGGTCCATCTCCTCCGAGAAGAGCCCGACGTCGTTGGCGAGCGGAACGAGCTCGTCCATCAAGCGCTCGGCCTCGGCGAGCCGTCCGCGCCGGGCGAGCGCGTGGGCGAGCCAGAACGAGCAGGCCAGGAACGCGCCCTCGCGACGATCCATCCCGCTGTAGCGGTACAGCAGCGGCCCCCGCCCGAGCTCGCCGCGGACGGCATCGATGGTCTGGTCAAAGCGGTCGTCGTCGATCGGGGGGTAATCGAAGAAGACGCCGAGCAGCACCCCCGCGTCGAGCTCTTCGCCGTCCGCCGCCTGGGTGTAGCTCCCGCGCTCCTCCGACCAGCAGCGCTCCTCGACGAATGACCTCAGGCGCTCTCCGCTCTCGGCCCAGCGGTCGGCGCCCTCGCCGGGGATCTTCCGCTCGCGTGCGAGCTTGCCCGCGCGGTCGAGGGCGACCCAGCAGAGCATCTTCGAGGTCGTGTAGTGGCGGTGGGCGCCGAGCTCCCAGAGGCCCGAGTCGCGCTCTGGCCAGGCATCGCAGACGTGATCGGCGATGCGCGCCAGCCCGGCCGCCAGGTCCTCGCCGAGGTCGTGCCCGTCGTCGGCGTAGAGCGTGACGGCCTGGAGCAGGTCGCCGTAGTTGCCGAGCTGCCGCTGGGACACCGCTCCGTTTCCCGCTCGCACGGGGCGCGAGCCGCGATAGCCGCTGATGTCCAGCTCGGTCTGGCCGATGTCGCTGGAGCCGTCCAGGCGGTAGAAGGGCTGCAGCGGCGGCGATCCGGCCGCGCGCTCCAGCCATCCGAGAAAGGCGTGGGCCGCGTCGGCGTCGCCGAGCCGCAGGAGGGCGTCCATCGCGAAGGAGGAGTCGCGCAGCCACGAGAAGCGGTAGTCCCAGTTCCGCGGGCCGCCGATCGCCTCCGGCAGGCCCGTGGTCGGAGCGGCGGCGACCGCCCCGCTGGGCGCGAAGCTGAGCAGAGCGAGAGCGAGCCCGCTCCGCAGAACCGCCTCCCGCCACGGCCCGTCGTAGGAACGCGCCTGCGTCCACCCGCGCCACCAGCGCTCGGTGTGCGCGAGCCGGCCCTCGGCGGCGTCGCGGGTGGTGAAGGGCAGCGCTCCCCGCGCTATGGGAGCCGCGGAGAGGACGACGACGCCGCTGCCCCCGGCGCTCAGCGTGACTCGGGCGGACACGGCGCCGTCGCCGATCTCCGGCTCTCCCAGATCCCAGCTCTGCACGACCACGGCGTCGCCGTCGTGGCGCGCGACCACGGCGCCGTCACGCCGGTCCAGGCGCGACGGGCGCTCGGTGTGGGCGAAGCGCGGCTCGACGCGCCATTCGAGCTCGACCTCACCCTCGACGGCCTCCACGCGCCGGAGGAGCTCGCGCACCTCCCGCGGCTCCTCGGCCAGGGTCAGGGCGTCGGTGACCCGCATGCGCCCGGTGGCCGTCGTCCAGGTCGTCTCGAGCACGTTCGTCGACGGCAGGTAGCGGCGCTCAACCGCTGCGGCAAGCACCGGCGCGAGCGTGAAGAATCCCCCCCGGTCGGCATCGAGGAGGCGGCCGAGGACGAAGTTCCCGTCGAACGACGGGAGGCAGAGCCAGTCCACCGAGCCGTCCCCCCCGACGAGGGCCGCGGTGTGTCGATCGCCGATCGCCGCGTACCCCTCGATGGGGAGGAAGCCGCCGGTGCGTTCGGTGGACGAGCTCACGCGGCCTCGGCCGGGCCGCGGCCGAGCAGGGCGTCGAGCGGTCGGGCGCCTCCGGCTCGCAGCTCCCGCACGCGCTCGAGAGCCCTCGGAATCTCCGGAGCGCCCACCGCCAGGAGAGCGAACGAGAGCGCGGCGGAGCCGAGGCAGAGCAGACACCATGCCCCCGCCACGGTCGGTTGGACGACGATGAGACCGACGGACACCAGCCCGCCCGTGGCGATGACTGCGCCGAACAGCAGCACGACTCCGGGCAGGGTGCGCTCGCGCGCGTTGTCGCCCAGAAGGGTGAGGATCACCTCGAAGCCATAGGCGGCGACGCCAGCGGCGGCATCCGGAACCGGGCTCGTGAGATCGAGCACGGTGCGACTCCCATGGCCGAAGACCGGATCCCAGACGGACGGGAGGATGTCGATCTGATACAGCATCAGGTAGGTCGCGATCCCCAGGCCGACGAAGGCCAGGAGCAGCGTGAGGCGGCGGCGGCGCGTGGGCGCTCCGCCGATGACGAGCGGGATGGGGCGGCGCGGCGTCAGCAGGCCGCCGGCTCCATCGGCATCACGACGCGGCGTCCTCGGCCTCCTCACCGCGGTCGACGATGCCTCCGTCTCGGAAGAGGATGCCCATGGCAATCTCGCGCCACGCCGGGGTACGTCGCAGGAGGAACTCAAGATCCATGCAGAAGTGCTTGAACTCCTCATTCTGGGCGTTTCGCATGATCGCCCTGGCCTCGTCGTCGCGCTCGACGGCGAGGCGTTGCTCGTACCAGCCGATGGCCTCGGCCTCCTCGGTCAGTGAGGCGTTCATGCGGGCGAAGGTCCGCGCCTCCTCGGACAGGTCGTGCGGCGGCTCATGGTATTGGTCAAAGCCCATGCGACCTCTGTGCCCAGCCCCGGCAAGCCGAAACCACGACGTCCGCAGGCTGACCGCGGCACGTCCCGGTGCGGGGCGGCGATCGGGCGTACGGACGCTCACCGGCCCGCTTGAGGACGGCCGCGCTGGGTATGACTCGCGAATGCCGCCGGTGAGCCGGTCCGGGTAGGCCGTGGCAAAGGCGAGAGCGACCGAGGACCAGACGACGACCACTGAGCTGGGGGGGTCGCCTCTCTGGCCGCCACGACCGTGTACCTGCTGGGGGTCGCGCTGCAGGTCACGCTCGTCGAGCGCTGGCGGCGCTGATCCTCGCCCCCCGGCCGGCGGATCGCCGCGCGGTGAGAGGCGCTCGCGCTCGGAGTGGTAGGCCCGCAGGAGCTCGCGATGCGTGACCCAGCCGACCATCTCGCCCGTCGCCGCGGCACGGGCATGCCCGCGTCGTCGGAGAGCGCCAGCGCGCGGACCGCCTCCTCCAGCGTGTCGTCGACGTGGAGCGGGGCCGTGGCGTGGGCGACGTAGGCGGCGTTCGGACCGGCGAATCCGATCAATCCGCAGCGGGTCTTCCACGAGCTCTCGTCGCGGCTTCCGGATGGGGCCATCCTGAGCTCGGACTCCGGGTCGTCCGCCAACTGGTTCGCGCGCAACGCGAGGATCCGCGAGGGCATGATGGCCTCGCTCTCGGGCACGCTCGCGACCATGGGGCCGGGCGTGCCGTACGCGATCGCGGCCAAGTTCGCCCATCCCCACCAGCCCGTGTTCGCCCTCGTCGGCGACGGCGCGATGCAGATGAACGGGATCAACGAGCTCATCACGATCTCCAAGTACTGGAGGAAGTGAGCCTACCCACGCCTGGTGATCCTCGTGCTCAACAACCGCGACCTGAACCAGGTGACCTGGGAGGAGCGCGCGATGGCCGGCGACCCCAAGAACGAGGACACGCAGAGCCTGCCCGACTTTCCCTACGCGGGCTACCCGGAGATGCTCGGCCTGCGCGGGATCAAGGTCGACGACCCGGACCAGATCGCGCCCGCGGCGGGAGCAGGCGCTGAGCGCGGACCGGCCGGTGGTCTACGAGGCCGTGACCGACCCCGAGGTGCCGCCGCTCCCGCCGCACATCACGCTCGCGCAGGCCAAGGCGATCACCAACGCCCTGCGCAAGGGCGATCCGAACGCCCGAGACATCATCAAGCAGTCGTTCAAGCAGAAGGTCGAGGACCTCGCGGGGCTGCGCCTGCTGCGCGATCGGGCGCCCGCCGGAATGGCGATCGCCGCCGGCGCGTACGGATACGACGCGACCTACTTCGCACGGATGGCCGAGGCCGGGGCCGTCGACGTCCTGCAGGCCGACATCACGCGCTGCGGCGGCATCACCGAGCTGCTGCGCGTCGACGGGCTGTGCCGCGCGCACCAACTGCCGCTGTCGCTGCACTGCGGCCCCGCGATCCACGCCCATCCCGGTACGGCGCTCGACCGCCTCGTGCACCTCGAGTACTTCCACGA
>JBBSIW010000155.1:0-6052 GCA_038231895.1 Solirubrobacterales bacterium
AGACCAACCGAGCGGAGCTCGGCCACTCCGTGGGGCGCCTACGCGGCGAGGTCGAGCGCCTGAAGGACGATGTCGAGGCCAAGGTCGAGCGCTACACCGACTGGCGCGGCCAGCTCGCGCGGCACCGCAAGGAGGTCCTCATCGGCGCTGCGGTGACCGGCTTCGTGCTGGGCGGCGGGCTGGCGGCGATCGGCCTGTTGCGTCGCCGCCGTCAGTAGGTCGCGTCCGAGCCACGCCGTCCGCATCCTGTCAGGCTGGCGGTCCTCCATGGTCGCCCTGCCGCCGACGACCTCGATCGTCCGGGTGTTCTTCACGCTGGTCGGCCTCGCGCTCGCGATGTACGTGGTCTACCTGGTTCGCGATGTCGTGGCCCTGCTGGCGATCTCCGTCTTCACGGCGCTTGCGCTCGGGCCCGCGGTCAACTTCTTCGACCGCAGGCTGCCGAGGCCGGGGGCGATCCTCGTCGTGTACCTGTTCATCCTGTTGGGGATCGTCGGTGTCGGGCTGCTGGTGGTCCCGCCCATCGCCTCTGAGGCAAGGGGCTGTCCCGCGACGTTCCGGGCTATTTCAAGGACTTGCCGGCGCAACGACCAGTTTCGCAAGTACGACAACCGCTACGGCATCACCAAGAAGCTCGAGGCCGAGGCCGTGAAGCTGCCGTCGCGGCTGGGTGACGCCGCCGGTGCCCTCAAGGACGTCACCGTGGGGGTGTTCGCCGGAGCGACCAAGCTGCTGATCGTGCTGACGGTGGTGTTCCTACTCCTGCTCGACGGTCCCCGGTTCGTGGCCTTCGGGCTTCGATTAGGGGGTCCCGCGCGCGAGGCGCGGTATCGCTCAGTGGCGGTGGACATCTATCGCGCGGTGTCGGGTTACGTCACGGGCAACCTCGTCATCAGCCTCATCGCCGGGACGGTGACTTACGTGACCCTGACCATCCTCGGGGTTCCGTTCGCCGTGCCGCTCGCGGTGCTCATGGCGTTCCTCGACCTCATTCCGCTTATCGGCGCCACGATCGGCGGCATCGTGATCGGGTTGATCACGCTGTTCAGTTGCGGCGGGCGTGGAGATCGTCCTGCGAGAGTGGTGGCACCGGCGTGGGGAGGGGCTCCAGGGAGAGCCGCCCGCCGGCCGCGTCCCGCAGCCCGCGAAGTAGTCCCAGAGCGCCCGGTGCTAGGCAAAGCAACGCGCAGGGCAGCCGCCGACCCCGAGTAGGCCCGGGCCCACGTGGGTTCCGATGACCGGACCGATCTCGCTGACCCACAGGGGGTCGGAGCCGAAGATCTCACGTCCGCGCTCGATGAGGCGCTGCGCTCGCTCGGGGTCCTGGATGTGCTGCACGCACCAGGAGTCGGCTTGGTTCTCATGCAGGCTCTCCATGTACTCGACCATGCGCTCAAGCGCGCGTCCGGACGTGCGGACCCGCTCCACTGGCGTGATCTGGGACTCGAGCGTAAGGATCGGCTTGATCTTGAGCGTGGAGCCCAGCCACGCCCGCGCCGCCCCCACGCGACCGCTCCGGCGCAGGTACTCCATCGTGTCGATGGCGAACCAGATCCTCAGATGCTCACGGGTCTCGCGGGCGCGCTGCAGCACGGCATCGCGATCGCCTTCGGCGCGCGCCGCGGCCGCCGCACCCAGTACGACCATGCCCAGCCCTCCGCACGACGTGGTCGAGTCCAGGACCGCCACGCGCTCCTCGCCGAGCTCCTCGTCGAGCTTCTCCTTGGCTTGGCGGGCGGCCTCGAACGTCCCCGACAGTTCGGCGCTGAGGTGGATCGAGACGATGTCGTAGCCCTCTGCCAGCAAGGGCTCGTAGACCGCCAGGAAATCGCCCAGCGATGGCTGCGAGGTCGTCGGCAGGTCAGCGGCGGTACGCAGCCGGTCGTAGTACTCGTCGAGGTCCGCCAGGTCGGCTTCCCGATCCTGGCGCTCGCCCTGGTTGACATACAGGCTCACCTGGTGGATCCCGTTGGCCGCCATGACCGCACGTGGCAGGTAGTGCGTTGTGTCTGAGACGACGGCGACAGGGCGCATGCGGCGCGGGCACCCTACCAACGCGGCCCCGCGCCGATCAGCTCAGCCGGTTCTCGATGCCGATCGGTGCGGGCGCGCCGGGCTCCGGTGGCGCGGCGGCCTCGGGCGCCTCATCGGGCACCGTCACGCCGAGCGTTTGCGCGAGCTCGCCGGACTCGAACATCTCGGTCACGATGTCGCAGCCTCCGACCAGCTCGCCCTTGACGAACAGCTGTGGAATCGTCGGCCAGCTCGAGATGGCCGACAGCTCCTGGCGGATACGCGGGTCGGGGAGGATGTCTACGGCCGCGAACGGCGCATCCAGGGTCTGCAGCATGGCAACCGAACGGGCGGAGAACCCGCAGGCCGGCGCGTCGGGCGTGCCCTTCATGAACAGGATGGTGTCGTGCTCGTCGATCGCCTTCTTGATGGCGTCGTGGATCTGGGTGCTCTCGTCGCTCACTGGGTCCTCACTGGTGTCTCGGTCTTGATGGACAGGGCGTGGATCGGGCCGCCGACCTCTTCGCCGAAGATGCCGTACACGAGGCGGTGCTGCTCAAGTCGGGACCGGCCCGCGAAGGCTTCGGCCACCACCGTCGCGCGGAAGTGGTCGCCACCACCCGTAAGGTCCTCGACCTCGGCTTGGGCGTCGGGAATCGCGGCCTCGATGCGCTGCTTGAGCTCGTCGGCGCTGGGCATGGTCTACCTAGGGTAGCGACATGGAACCCGGGTCCGGGGCTCGCTACACTGAATGAAGCGTTGCGGCCGTCTTGCCGCTGTTCGACCGATACGGAGTTGCGCATGATCACGCTGACCGACAAGGGCGCCGAGAAGGTCCGGGAGTTCCTTTCCACCCAGGACGAGCCAGACCCGGCCGCCGGGCTGCGGGTTGGCGTGCGGGGCGGGGGCTGCTCGGGCTTTCAGTACATGCTTGCCTTCGATGCCCAGCGCGATGACGACACCGTCGTCGAAGACCGAGGGATCCGACTGCTCGTGGACACAGCCAGCGCTCCGTACGTGAAGGGCGCCGTGGTGGACTACGTGGATGGTCTTCAAGGCGCCGGCTTCAAGGTGGAGAACCCCAACGTCATCGCCGCCTGCGGCTGCGGATCCTCCTTCCGCGTGGCCGAGGAGGAAGAGGTCTCCGCCGTCTGAGCCGCCTCCCCGCCGCGGCAATCGCGGCGGCGCTGCTGCTGCTCGTTGTCCTTGGAGGGTGCGGCGGCCGGGGAGAGCGTGCCCGCCCGCGCGCCGCAGCGCCGGCGACCCAGGCGGCAGCGCCGGCCACCCAGGCCGCAGCGCCCGCCATCGGCATCACCGAGGCCAACCCGGCTCTCATCTGGGCGCCCGGCGCCGGGCGTCAGGAACCCGAGCCCTTCCAATCCCAGCGCGCCGCGCTTGCGGCGCTGCACCCCCGCTACTACCGGCTCCAGGTCGACTGGTCGCAGGTCCAGCCGCGCTCGGACGGGGCGCCGAACTGGGATCGCGCCGATCCGGGTTGCTCGCGCGCCGCTGGCCCCTGCGCGCCCTACCGCGGCATCCGCGAGCAGCTGCGCGCGCTGCGATCGCGCCAGCGCGCTGACGGCGGTTGGGAGGTCGTCGTCAACTTTCTCTACACCCCGCCCTGGGCCGCGCGGGCTCCAGGCGGGTGCGAGCCGGGCTTCGTGGATCCAACCTATCGCCAGATCGCCCCCTCCGCGCTGCCCGCCTACCGCGCCCTGATCGCGTCGCTGCTCTCGCTCGGCCGCCAGGAGGGAGTCGAGCTTCGCTACTGGAGCGCCTGGAACGAGTCCAACTACCGCGGGTTCGCCTCGCCCCAACGAGCGGCCTGCTCGTCCGCCTCACGATCACTCGCGCCTGGGTACTACGCCGGGCTCGTGCGGGCGCTGCGGGCCGAGCTCGCGCTCGCGTCCGGTCGTCACGAGGTGCTGCTCGGCGAGCTCTCAGACGCCCAGGCCTCGACGCTGAAGGCGACATCGGCGATGGAGTTCATCCGCGACCTGCCGCCCGACGTCATTTGCGCCTCGAACCTGTGGAGCCAGCACCTCTATGTCGGTGACGCCGGCGACCTGCGCCCGGTCGAGGCTGCGCTGGACGCTCGCGGCTGCCGGCGGCGACACCGCATCTGGGTGACCGAGACCGGGGTGGGCGGCGCCCGCCCGGGAGGACTGCGGCCGACCGACCCCGCGAGCCTGCGTGCGCAGTGCCGGGGGATGGACGCCCTGCTGCGCAGCTGGCACGCCGACGCGCGCGTTGACGCGGCGTTTCAGTACTCCTACCGCGAAGATCCGCTCTTTCCGGTCGGTCTCGCGGACGCGTCGCTGTCGCGACGCTATCCGGCCTACGACGTCTGGCTCGCGTGGGGTCGGCGCCGAGGCGCGATGGCCGCGGCGCCGCCACTGCCCGCGTCGTGCAAGGGCTGACACCGGGCGCGGGAGCGGTGGAAATCTCCGGCAGACCGAGGCAGCGGTGGAAATCTCCGGCAGACCGAGGCGGTAAGCTCCGCGGCCACGTGACGATCGGGGGCACGATGGACTTCTGGGAGCAGATTGCGGCACGTAGGAAGCGCTGGGATGTACTCGCGCATCCGTTCTATCTACGGTGGTCAGCCGGCGAGCTCAGTCAGCCCGAGCTCGCGCACTACGCCGGTGAGTACGCCCACGCGGTGCGCGCCCTCGCGGCGGCAAGCCGGCACGCTGCCTCCGAGGCTCCGCTCGCGATCGCGGACGAGCTGGCCGCCCATGCCGTCGAGGAGGAAGCTCACATCCCCCTCTGGGACGATTTCGCCCGGGCGGTGGGAGCCGACGTCCCGACACCGCCGCTTCCAGAGACCGTCGAATGCGTCGAGGCGTGGAGCCACTCCGAGCGCGAGCTCATGCCGACGCTCGTCGGGCTCTACGCCATCGAGGCAGCCCAGCCGGCGATCTCCGAGACCAAGCGCGCCGGGCTGAAAAAGCACTACGGGATCGGAACCGGGCGCGCCACCCGGTACTTCGACGTGCACGCCGTGCGCGACCTCGACCACGCAGCGAGTGGGCGAAGGCTGATCTCGCGCTACCTCGAGCCTGGCGACGCGAACGGCCTCGCCTCCGAGGCCACGCGGGTCCTCGCCGCGAACTGGCGGCTGCTCGACGGCGTCGAGCGGACCTTCGACGGCGGCCGGTCAGATCACGCCGGGGTCGCGTCCAGCGAGCGCCAGAGGTAGCGACAGGCCACGGAGCGGTAGGGCCGCCACGGCTCGCCGATGCGCCGCAGGTCTTCAGGCCCCGGCAGCTCCGCGAGCCCATAGGCGAGCTGCACGGCGCGCCGGATGCCGAGATCCCCGACGGCGAGCACGTCGGGGCGCTGGAGATGGAACAGGAGGAACATGTCGGCCGTCCACTGGCCGAGCCCCTTGACGGCGATGAGCTCCGCGCTGACGTCCTCGTCTGACAGTGAGTCGAGGCGGTCGAGCTCCAGCGAGCCGTCCACCACGTGCTCGGCCAGCGAGCGCAGGAAGCCGACCTTTGCGCGCGAGAGGCCGGCCGCGGCGCGCATCGTCTCGGGATCCTCGGCCAGGACCCCCTCAGGGCTCGGGGTGCCTCCCCCGAAGTGGTCGAGCAGGCGCGCGTGGATCGCCCGCGCGGCCTTCGTCGAGAGCTGCTGGCCGACGATCGAGCGAACGAGGGCTCCGTAGTGGTCGTGCGCGGCGACGCGGCGGCCGCCGCGCTGGCCGAGGCCCCCGGACGCCTCGACGGCGTCGATGAGGCCGTGCAGGATGCGATCGGCCCGACGCAGATGGGCCAGCGAGCCGGCGGGGATGGCCCGGTCGTCGCTCAGCGATGCTCAGGCCTGGCCCTCGACCGCGCCCGGCACGCCGGTGTTGGTCGAGTACTTGGGCTGGATCTTCGTCTCGGGGCGTATGTCGTGGACCGCTTGGGCGACCGCGATCGCGGCTTCGGCGAAGCCGGTGGCGATGAGCTTGAGCTTGCCCTCGAACGTCGTGATGTCGCCGCACGCCCACACGCCGTCGAGGTTCGTGCGCATCACACCGTCGACGACG
>JBBSIW010000156.1:0-6049 GCA_038231895.1 Solirubrobacterales bacterium
AACCTGACCAAGAAGGGACGCCAGCTGCTTGGCAAGCTGCGCCGCGGGCACTCCGCGATCAAGGTGCGCCTGGCGATCAAGTACGACACCCGCTGCAACTACGCGCCCACGCGCTCGAAGTCCGTGCACATCAAGCGCTAGACGGCACGGCAGCACCGCCCCCAGCTGCTCGTCCCTGCCGGTCATCATGGCCGGCAGGGACGGACATGCATGCAGGGCGGCCGGGGGCGACGATCGCGCGGCAAACCCTAGGTGTGCTGCGCACCTATTGCGCCGCGTGGACTGGTCGGCGTGGTTCTTCACCGGTCACATCAGACAAGCTCAGGTCGGCTCCTCCGTGGCGCCCGAGCGATCCCTCCGACCAGGCCGGCGCCGGACCGACCGCCGCGCGACCTGCTCAGCCAGCGCCACGCCGAGAGCGACGCCTACGCGCCCGCGCGCGCGCTCAACACGGTCGCGGTGGTCGACCTCGAATGGAACGGCGAGGTGCTCAACCGCCTCGACCGGGCGGGGCGCTACGACGCGTCGCGCACCGTGGTGTGCGCCCGGGCGTCATCTCGGCCGAGTCCGCTCCACGAGCGGGCGAGGTGGCGCTGGTGCGCGAGCGGATGGAGATCGACGTCGGACCCCAGCACCTGCGCCAGCTGGACACGGTCGTCGATCCGGTTCTGGTCAGCGACCTGATCACGGTCGTGTGGGCGCCCCACGGTCACGCCGAGGCGATCGACGCGCTGCTCGAGCTGGCCCACGTGGTGCTGGTCGACTCGTCGAGGAGCCCGACGTCCGCGCCGCGCTGGGACGCGTGAGCCAGCTCGCCCGGGGCGCCTACGTGGTCGACCTGGCGTGGCTGCCCTCACCCCATGGCGCGAGCGGATGGCGGCGAGCGTCGATCCCCTCAGTGGCGCGGCGCGCTCGAGCAGATCGACGCGGTCAGGGTCAAGCACCGCTCGGACTCCACCGCCGCGGCGCTGCTGCTTGGTGGGCTAAGCGTCTCGGCGACCGCGCCCAGGTGGACGGTGCTCGGCGCGTCGCGGGGGAGGGGGATCCTGGGCGAGGGCGTACGCCAGGCGCTGCTGCGCGACCCGACCTACCGCCCGGCGCTGGAGGCCGCTCGGGCGATGCTCGCGTGACCACTCGGCCGCGTGCCATCGTGGTCGACGATCCGGCGGCGCGCGCGGTACAACGCATGGCGGCCGCGGCGCGCCGCGGCGGGCACCTCGTGCTCTCCGGCGGCTCGACGCCGCGGGCGGCCTACGAGCACCTGGCCGCGATGGAGGTGGAGTGATCTGCGGCCACGCTGTGGTGGGGCGACGAGCGCTGCGTGCCGCCCGACGACGAGCGCTCCAACTTACGGCGACTACGAAGGTCTCACCACCGAGGAGATCCGCGCCCAGCGGCCCGACTGGCGCCTGTGGCGCGACGGCTGTCCCGGTGGCGAGGACGCCCGGCACGTCGGCGCTCGCGCGGACCGGGTGATCGCCGAGGCGCGCGACAAGCCGTGGGGACTGCGCGCTCTTCGCTCACGGCCATCTTCAGCGCGTGCTGGGCGGGCCTCGAGGCGGCCGACGGAGCGCGCTTTTTTGCGTTGTCGACGGGATCGGTCAGCGCGCTGGGGTGGGAGCGCGACGATCCCGTGCTGTGGCGGTGGAACGGCGCAGCGTCGTGAGGGATCGCTGCGCCGGTGGGAGATCCGCCGCTCGCTGGTCACACGACAAGTGCCGCGGCGGGTGTCACGGCGAAGCCCGGCGAGACGAGGTCGCGCAGGTCGCAGCTCACGAGCTCGCACCTCGAGCTGGCGGCCGCGGCGACGTACGCGGCGTCATATCCGGACAGTCCATGGCGGGCGGCGAGCTCCCCGGCCCTGACGGCGAGCGCCTCGTCGACGCGAACCACGCCGCCGTCCTCCTCGAGGATCGAGACCAGCGCGGCGAGGCGGTGCGCGGCGGCGAGATCCTGCCAGGCACGCACCGCGACGTTTACGACCTCATAGAAGGCGAGGTCCAGGGTGGCGACAGCATCAGGGCCAGCCAGCAACCGGCGCGCCTGCGCGTGATGCGGATCGTCGACGTCCTCACCGGCGAGCAGCACGCTGGCATCGGCCAGCCAGGTCGTCACGGCGGGGGCCGGTGGCGCTTGAGCTCTATGACGCCATCGCCGCCGTGCGCGGTCGCCGCGGCCAGCACCTGTTCGACGCGGCGCGCACGATCCCCACTTCGGTCGCGCAGCGCATCGTCGGCGTAGCTGCGAAGCAGGCCGCTTCGGGTCGCCCCGAGGCGAGCTGCCTCCGCGTCGAGCGCCGCGAGGAGCTCGTCGGGCAGCGACACCATCACCTTGGCCACACGGCCAGTATACCCGGTATTGCCAGTAGAGCTCTCCCTCATTACTTGGGGGTGGACTCGACGAATTGCTCGACATACGCGGCCTGGACTGGACGGACAATCGCCGCGCTATAAGCTCCCACTAACGCTGCCACGGCCGGGGTGAAGTTCGAGTGGACCCGGTGGTGGAGACGGGACGGCGTTCGTCGACACTTTCTCCTTCAGTCCCGACAACGCGACGGCGACGATCAAGGACAGCCCCGGGGCGCCGGGGGGCGCCCGAGTGGGGGGCACAGCGGATCATCGACTTCTCGCAGTCTCCTCCTACGCAGGTGGGTACGTACCGCAGTCCGACCTCGCAGGCTTGGCCCCCACCCGACGACGGCATCTACGCTCCTCGCCAGGCGCGGGTGTTCGGCACCGACGTGGCATTTACGTCCCGGCTGTCGGCCGGCGTGCGCGCCCTGGACGTCAGCAACCCGGCCTCTCCGAAGGAGGTGGGCAGCTTCGTTCCACCCGCAGTGGCCGATCCCTCGGCGGCTGCGGGAGCTGGTATCAGCAACCTCGACATCGGTGACCCGAACAACCTGCTGCGCGGGGCCTCGTGGCCGAACCGCCCGCTTGCGACCGGCGTTGGCGTGATCCCGATCGACGCCAAGAACGCCAAGGTGGTGGCGAGCGACATCAACGGCGGCCTGTATGTGCTGCTGGCCCAAGTGGACCCGCCGCCGCCCATCCCGGCGGTGGTGGGGGTGGGACCGGGACAGGCTCCACCCCGGCGGGAGGCGGTCTGACTGCGTCTGGCACTAGTGCCGCGACAGCCGACACGTCCGCTCCGATTGTCTCTGGCTTCGGGTTGACCAGTAACCCGTTCGCGGTGGGGGATTCGACCCCGACCCGGGAGTGGAATGAGCTCGACAGGCACGACGACCGCTGGCGCGGCGGACAGGTCGGCTCCAGGCGTCTCGCGCTACGGGGTGACCAACAGCCCGTTCGCGGTGGGCGGAGGCACGCCGATCTTTGGCAGCGCCGCCGCCAAGAAGCACAAGAAGGGCACGACGTTCAAGTACACGCTCCCTGAGGCCGCGACGGTGACGATCACCATCTCCCAGCGCCGGGCGGGCCGCCGTCGCGCGCTAGACGGCCGCACTGGGGGGACCCAGCAGGCGCGCCAGTGGGCGCCTGCTGGCACAGGCTCAACGAGAGACTGCGATGCTGTGAGCACTGTGCCCAAACCGGTCGGCAGTCAGGTGGTCCAACCCACACGTCCGTCGCGGGAGAGCGGCAACTGAGATGGGGTGACGGCGATGGCGACGTTCGGAGATGGTGGCTTGCGTCGGGCGCTACCGGTCACGAGAACCTGGCTTGCCACTCGCACGTGGGCGGCTATTGGAGTATGTGTGCTCCTATCGGTGTGCGCGGCCATGGCCGCGCTTCCCGCGGGCGCGCGGGGCGAGCAGGCTTCGCAACCCGGCTTTCCGGCGGCGGATGGCCTCGACGCGGGCGCCTTCCATACGTGTGCGCTGGCCTCGGATGCCAAGGTGCGCTGCTGGGGCTTCAGCGGCGATGGTCAGCTGGGATACGGCAACACCCAGACCATCGGGGACGATGAGACACCAGCCTCCGTGGCGCCTGTGGATCTCGGTCCTGGGCGCACGGTCACGGCGATCAGCGCGGGGGACTTTCATACCTGCGTGTTAGTCGACGATGGCAGTGTGCGCTGCTGGGGCTTTGGAGCCGAGGGCCGACTCGGGTTGGGCAATACGAGCAACGTGGGAGACAGACCGACCGCGACTCTGGCGCCGGTGAAGCTTGGCGTGGGGCACAGGGCCGTGGCGATCAGTGCCGGCGGCGCCCACACCTGCGCGGTGCTCGAAGACGGAAGCGTGCGCTGTTGGGGCTCCGGTGGCTCCGGTCAGCTGGGATATGGCAACACGACCAACGTCGGGGACACTGCGACCACGACGCCCGACATCGTCGGGGCGGTGAAGCTCGGGACTGGGCATACTGCCAAGGCGATCAGCGCGGGCGACCGGCACACCTGCGCGCTACTCGAGGACGACACCCTTCGCTGTTGGGGCTACAACAATCGCGGTCAGCTGGGCTATGGCAACACGACCAACCGTGGGGACACTGCGACCACGACGCCTGACATGGCCGGGCCCGTGAAGCTCGGGGGCGCGAACACCGCCAAGGCGATCAGCGCGGGCACCGCGCACACCTGCGCGGTGCTCGGCGGGAGGGGCGAAAGCGGCGGCGACGTGCGCTGCTGGGGCTATGGCGGGAACGGTGAGCTGGGCTACGCGAGCCCCAACAACGTGGGCGACGATAGGACGCCCGATCAGGCCGGACCGGTCAATCTTGGTCCGAGGCGCACCGCGCTGGCGATCAGTGCCGGCGGCGCCGATACCTGCGCTCGCCTTGACGACGGCAACGTGCGTTGTTGGGGTTACAACGGCAATGGGCAGCTCGGCTATGCCAACACCAACAACATCGGCGATGATGAGCCTCCTAGCGTGATGGAGCCAGTGAACCTCGGTGCTGGTCGCACCGCACTGGCAATAACCGCCGGGCGTAGTCACACATGCGCGCGCCTAGACGATGGCCACCTGCGCTGTTGGGGATACGCCGGCAACGGCCGGCTGGGCTATTGCAACCAGGACGACATCGGCGATGATGAGCCGCCGGGCGTGGCCGGCCCGGTCAACCTGGCGCCGGGCGATGGAGGGGTAGCGTGCACGAGCTCGTCAAGCGGCGGTTCGCCAAGCCCTACGGCCGGTGCGAACAAGGCGCCTACGCTGGGCAGGGACGCCGCCCGGGCACGAGGCCTGCGCAGGTGCCTGGTGGCGGTCGCGAGCCACGCACACCGCGAGCGCAGGCTGGCCCGGCGCGCCCCGTTGCGCCGGCGCACCCGGGCCAAACGACACATCAGCCGCCACGCAGCCAGCGGCCGGCGACGGTGCCTGCGTGTCTACGGTCGCACCCCTGGTCGCATCAGCAACCTGCGTGCTCATGCGATTGGCAAGACGCGGATCCAGCTGGACTTCAAGGCGCCCGGGACGGAGGGAAACCACCCGCCACCCGCCGTCAGTTACCTCATCAAGCAAGCAAGTCGGCCCATCCGCAGCGCCCGCGACTTCGCGCACTCTCGCACTCTCTGCCAAGGGCATTGTCGCTTCAGTGTCCCCAGGGTCGGCGCCAGGGTGCGGCTTACCGTCACCGATCTGAAGCCCCACCGGACTTACTACTACGCCGTCGCAGCTCGTGACAACGTCTCCGCCCAACGCGGCGCACGCTCACACTCGGTGAGAGCCAGGACCGGCTGATCAAGGAGGCTGCTCGCGGCGCCATGAGCCGGCTCCGAACCGCGCGCGGGAGGGAGGGCGCTGTGAGGCGCCCTCCCGTGCGGCGGACTATCGAACCGCTCGCCCCCGCCCGTTGAAGACAAAGACCAGCAGCGCCAGCAGCGCGATCGCGAACAGGAGCGGATGCACGGCGATTCCGCCGAGGACCGCCAATATCAAGAGGATGACGGCGATGGTGATGAGCACGTGACGTCCTTTCGTTGCGTATGCCACATATACCCCGCTCAAGCCGGCCTCCACCGCGACTCGACGAATGTTCGACGGGCGGGAGGCGCTGTCATGATGCCCCTGCCTATGAGCCTCCTCATCGCCGTCCTGGTCATCGCGGTGGCAAACGCCGTGGGGGTGGGCGCCATGCTGCTCCTG
>JBBSIW010000157.1:0-6037 GCA_038231895.1 Solirubrobacterales bacterium
CACTGGGGGCGTGGCTCGTTCCCTGGTTGCTGGGAATGTGCGAGGTGCCCTGGTGGGAGGGAACCTGGGAGGGAAGCGCCGCCGCAGGCGCGGCCAGCACGCCCAGCGAACCCACAACCAGCGCAGTCCTGACAAAAAGCTTCATGTGCTGCCCCTTTCGAGAGATTGGAGGGCCTGGCATCCGTGCCAGGCCCTGCGCCCCGCCTTATGACGGGCGCGCTGCCTTCGAGGCATCGGCCTCACCCACCACAACGACCACAGCCACATAAATGTTGGCCACTTGCTCTGAAGGGGCCGAATGTCCACTCACCCCCAGCCGAGGTCTACCGTCAACGTCTGCTTCACATGGTTCGATCGCCGTGGGCTACGCTGTGAGCACGGACACCGACAGGAGTAGAGCATGCAGCTGCGATCACGGACGATCACCACATCTGGACGCGACGACGAGCAGACTCTGCTCGGAGGTCCGCCAATCGTCGCCCATCTCAATGGCGGACCGCTTGACGGCCAGCAGCGGATGCTCTTCCGTCTGCGTTCCACGTTTGTCGCGCCGACGCCCCGAAGCCGCACACGGCGGCTGTTGGGGATGCACCGGCGCCGCGTTTGCTACGAGCTCAAGGAATCCTGGGAGCAGGACGCGATGCAGCACGCTCGCTACGAGTACGCCGCGGGCGATCGGTAGCGGGCCGCGCCCGACCAAAACTCCGACGGGCGCTGATCGTTGTGGTTCGGTATGAGCCCCCGGATGGCAGTGGTCGCGACGGTGGTGGCCGGGCTGGGACTCGCCTGCATCTCGTCCGCGCCCGGGGCGGCCGCTGCAACGCGCAGCGACGAGCTCGGCGGGAAGGTGCTCTCGGCCGTCCGCACGGCAGCCTTCGAGCAGGTGGTCGACTTCGCCGCGAGCCCGGCCCGGCGCATCGCGCACGTCCCCAATGTCGACGTGGCGGTGATCGAGCTCGACGACAGCGGGCGGGCCCGCGCGGCGGCCAACGTGCTGCTGTCCCGTGACTACCCGCGAGGGCAGCTGGCCCCCGTCGACGGCAACTGGGGGACGGGCGCGGTGCGGTTCTTGCGGTGGCAGCAGGCGCGCTTTGACGGGCCGCGCGGCTGGACGACGCGGCCCGCGCTGAGCAGCGCCGAGGACATGGTGCGTGGCCGCCGCAGCGCCCCCTACCGGTTCATGTCGCCCTACCCGGCGTCGCTGTTCAAGATCATGGTCGCCTACGAGGTCATGCGCCAGGTCGATCGCGGGCGGATGAGCCTCGGCGCAACCCTGCGCTACACCGGCGTGCCCTCCAGCACGTTGTGTGGGCCGGGCACCAGGCGGGTGCGTGAGTGGCTGGACGAGATGATCACCTGGTCGAGCAACCAGGCGACGTGCGCGCTGCTCACCCGACTGCATCGGCTGGGCGCGGTGAGCAGGCTCAACGCCGACCTCAGGAACGTGGGGCTGGCCACCCTGCAGGTCAACGGCACTCGCGCCAGCAACGGCGCCAACTGGCAGGACGGCAAGCTCACCATGACCGCGCTTGACACGGCGCGCCTGTTCTGGCTGATCGACGGCGGCCAGGGCACGCTGTGGCGCCGGCCCAACGGCCAGCCGGTGACCGAGCGCGAGCTCTCGCCGTCGTCTCGGAGCCTCCTGAAGCGACTGCTCGGCGAGGACGCGTTCGCGGACACCCTGTCGAGCACCGTGTGGTGCGGCCAGCACCGTTTCGGACGCAGCTATCCAGCCGCGGGCATCCCGCAGCTCGAGCCAGCCCGCTGGATCGATGCGCGCGGCCACGTGGTCGTACCCGGCGACGGCGATGACTTCGGCAACGACGTTCGCCCCTGCAACGCCGCGGCGCAGGTCACCTTCCAGCACAAGATCGGCCTCGTGGACACGGCGGCGTCGGACGCGGGCATCGTGCGGTCCCTGCCCGGGCGAGCCAAGCGTCACTACGTGATCGCCATGTTCACCAACATCGGCTACCGCTACGCCGACCCCATGTGGGCTGGCGCCCTGCGCAACCCCTGCTTCACCTCGCTCGGGCTGTGTCGCACGGAGAAGTTCGCCCTGCTCGGCAAGTCCATCGACGACGCGCTGACCGGCGCGCTCACCGCACGCCGCCGCGTCGCGCCCGCGGCCCCGCCGCCCGGCCAAGCCATCCCGCCTCGTGGCTGGCGACCTCGACCCGCGCTGGACGGGCGCCCGTAGTCACCTTGCGAGTCTCCGTTGGCACCCTGGCTGCGGCGATCGCATGCGCGGCGCTGCTCTCGACGTGCGGGTCTGCCCCGCCTGGGCACCCGATCGATGTCGGGGTACCCACGGCACTTCCCGCCTCGCGTGGCTCTCACGTCGTCGAGGTCGTGATGGAGAACAAGGAGAGCGGCGAGGTCATCGGCAGCCGGCAGGCGCCGTACGTCAACCGGCTGGCCCGGCGCAATGGCCTGGCGACCGCGTCGTTTGCCATCACCCATCCGTCCCTGCCGAACTACCTGGCGCTCACCAGCGGCTCGACGCACGGCATCGACAGCGACTGCACCGACTGTCACATCGCGGGTCGGAACCTCGTCGACCAGCTCGAGGGCGCGAGCATCTCGTGGAAGGCCTACATGGAAGACCTGCCCAGACCGTGCTTCCTCGGCGCCGGCTCGCGAGGCTATGTCCAAAAGCACGATCCGTTCGTCTACTACGACAACGTCAGGAACTCTCCGGCGCGATGTCGGAAGGTCGTGCCATTCACGCAGCTCTCCCGCGACCTCCACGCCGGAACGCTCCCCACCTTCTCCTTCATCTCACCCAACCTCTGTCACGACACCCACGACTGCGGCGTCTCCACGGGAGACAGCTCCCTCGCGCGACTGCTGCCCAGCCTGCTGCGCGAGCTCGGGCCCCACGGGTATCTCGTGCTCACCTGGGATGAGGGCAGCTCTGACCGCGGCTGCTGCGCCGGTGCCCGCGGCGGGCACATCGCGACGATCGTCGCCGGGCCAGACGTGCGTCGCGGCGCCCGCGATGGCGTGCCGGTAGATCACTACGGCGTGCTGCGCACCATCGAGAGCTCCCTCAGCCTCCCACCCCTCGGCGCGGCCGCGGACCCCTCCCACGGCAGCCTCCAGCGGCTCTTCCGCCGGGCGCCGCGCGTGCGCTGAGGCAAGGGGCGGAAGTCTCGAGGGTCAGCCGTCGAGCGGTGACCGCAGGATGCGCGTCTGACCGTGGACGGCCGGGATGACCATCGCCCCTCCCGGACCCCGGCGCTGAAGGCATCGCTCAAAGCTATTCACCGAGCCCGTATCAGGCGCGAGGATCTCGACTCTGTCTCACAGAGGAGATTTCCGGAGGGAGAGCATTGAATACGACCGGCAAGAGCCGCTCGCGCACAACAACGAGGATGAGCCGCTGCTCGAGGAGTTGCGCGACCTCGTCCGACGAGGGGGTGGGGCGAGGCCGGAAGGCCGTGGCGGCCAGGCCGGGCAGTCAGTTAGGGGGATGGCTCGATGTCTGGCGCCGACGGGCCCGCCGGAAACTGGTCCGTGGGTTGGTCGACGGAGGGCGGGGCTGGTTCGGCTGTCGTTGCGTCGGATGGCTCCTGGGCCGGGTCCGGCACTCCGTCGGCCCCGGCCTGAGGATCGATGAAGTCTTGGCCGGACTCTTCCGGAACGTCGGTGGACAACGTGTCCGAATTGTCTGCGCTGCCAACCGCTTCTGCACCGGAGGCGATATCCGCGACCGAGCTCTCGAGTGCTCCTCCATCGCTGGGGGACGAGGAGTCCAACACGTTTGAGAGCACGCTGCTTGCGCCATCCAGTATGTCGGCGGAGGAGGCAATGCCGGGGTCGGGGCCCACCCTCGCGTCCTCGCCAACCGGGACGGCTGGGCTTCCGTCGGCTGTGCCTGGATTGGCGGACAGGGCCGATGGGTTGGTGCTCGCCGGGCGAGCAGCTACACCGCTCTGGCTTGCGCGGGCGCTCGCCTTGTTTGCGGCCGGTGAGTTGCCGTGGCCGGGCCGGCCGTCTCCTCCATGCGATTTGCCGGGCTTGCCGTCCCCCGGCTTGGGAGTGCGTCCCTTGTGGGACCGGTCTGGGGCGCCCTTGGTGTGCTCGGGACGCTTGCCTTTGTGGTCTGGCTTGGTTGCAGGACCCTTGGAGGGGACGCGACCGCGGGCGGGGGGTGGCATCTTCTGCGGTTGCTTGTGTGGCCCGTGGCCCCGGGTGCGTCGAGGGCTCCCGTGCGGAGGCTCCTGAGAGGGAACGGGGTCCGCCTCGGTACTCGACGATGTATCGACGAACAGGGATTGCTGTGCCGCGGTGGTGCCCGCATCCGCAAGCGCCGGTTCGGTCACCTCACGAGGAGCTTCACCGCTGCCGCTGCCGCGAGGCGCCTGCGCGGCGGTCGCTGCCGCGGGTCGAGAACGGTTTTGATGACGCCCGCCGCCAGGGGTCGCCCTGCTCGCCCCTGGTTTGCTGCGCCCCCGCTCCGAAACAGGCAGACCTGCGCCTGTCGTCCCTGCTCCGGACTGGTTGATGATCTCTTCGGCGCACAGGGGGGCTGCCGGCTCGAGGCACCCGCGGCGAGCACTCACATCGCTACGACCGTGGTGGCGGTGCGATCCCCCCCCATTCAGCACGGACGAGGCCCAGTGCCTGAGCGGGCGCGACGAGGCCATCGCGCTGCTCCCGATGGCGAGGGTCAGCAGGAGCGCGAGCAGCCGTGGCGAGGCCACCCTGCGGGGGTCGACGGTCTTTCCCCGGAGGCCGCTTCGTAGCTCCCGGGCTTCTTCTCCAGCGCATCGACCACACTCGGATCGAACTGCGTGCCCGAGTTGGCCCGGATCTCCTGCATCGCCTCCGGTGCCGAGCGACCTCGACGATACGGCCTGTCCGAACGGATCGCGTGGAAGGCATCGGCGCAGAGGATGACCCGGCTTGCCAGCGGGATGCGCTCTCCGCGGAGGGCGTCGGGATAGCCACTCCCGTCATAGTGCTCATGGGAATGGCGGACGATGGTCGCCACCTCGGCCATGTGCGGCACCGCTCGCAGGATCCGCTCCCCGATCGGGGTGTGCTCGCGCATGATCGTCCACTCCTCCGCGTTGAGCGGCCCGGGCTTGTTGAGCACCTCCGGCCCGATCGCGACCTTGCCGATGTCGTGGAGCTTCGCGGCGGCGAGGAGCTCCTCTCGCGCGGCACCCTTGATCCCGAGTCGGGACGCGATGGACGCAGACAAGGTGACGACGTCATCGGCGTGGTGGGCGGTGCGGGAGTCACGCGCCAGCAGTGTGGCTGCGGCAACCTCGAGGGCGGTGCGGCGGATGACGTCGACTTCCTCCTCCTGCTCGTACGACGCGGCGTCGGCGGGAATCTGTTGCAGGCGTACAACGCGGTTGCGGCCGCTGCGTTTGGCCGCATGCAGCGCCCGGTCGGCGCTGTCCATGAGCTCCCACGGTCCCCACGAGGCCTCCGCCTGGGCGACACCGCAGGACACGGTGACCGCCGGTAGCCCCAGCTGCTGGCCGGCCACCGCCCGGCGAATGTCCTCGGCCAGTTCGCAAGCTGCTTCCTCGATCGTGCCCGGAGCGATTACGAGCAGCTCGTCGCCGCCGTAGCGAAAACACAGTCCGGCCCAGGGAACCTGTTCCTTGACCGAGATCCCGGTCGCTCTGAGAACCGCGTCGCCCACCTGGTGCCCGTAGCGGTCATTGATCTCCTTGAAGCCGTCGACGTCGACCATCACCAGCGAGAGAGGGCCCGGGCGAGACCCCTCAATGTGGTTGGACATCGCTTCCCAAAGGACCCGCTGATTGCCAAGACCGGTCAGGTGGTCGACGCTCGCCAGGCGCTCGAGCGCCTCAGTCCGTCGAGAGAGCCAACTGCGGTGCAGCAGATAGGCGCCGACCAGCACCGCCAGCAATGCCGGAGTTCCGCAGAAGCGAGGCACACGGGCATGCGGAATTGTGCTTGTGAGCGGGGGTTTTGGCCTGCGTGAGCGGTTGGGGTCGTGTGTCTACAGCGCGCCGGGTGGGTGGCGCTGTCGGGGAGGGCTCGGGGCGCG
>JBBSIW010000158.1:0-6034 GCA_038231895.1 Solirubrobacterales bacterium
CTGGGGTCCACGACGCACATCTCGGTCCTGGACGGCGATGGCAACGCCTGCGGGGTGACGTGCTCGAATGGCGAGGGCTCGGGAATCGTCGTGCCGGGGACGGGATTGCACCTGAACAACATGCTGGGCGAGCAGGACTTGAACCCTCTGGGCTTCCACCGGCATCCTCCGGGAAGGCGGATGCCCAGCATGATGTGCCCGACGGTCGTCCTGCGCGACGGCGCCGCGGAGCTGGTGCTGGGCAGCGGGGGCTCCAATCGCATCCGATCGGCCATCCTTCAGACCATCGTCAATGTCGTGGACCACGGGCTGGCTGTGGATGACGCAGTGTGCGCTCCGCGCGTGCACCTCGAGGATGGCGTGGTCTACGCCGAGCCCGGGGTCGACACGGCCGGGCTCGAGCGCGGCGGGCACACGATCGCACGGTTTCGCGACCTCAACTTGTTCTTCGGTGGGGTGCACGCGGTGGCGCGGGACTTCCATACGGGAGCGCTCTCGGGCGGTGGCGACCCGCGCCGAGGCGGCTCTGTGAGAACGGCATGAGGCTCTTGGCCGCGGCCGTCGTGCTCGCCTTTGCAGGCGCGGTGCTCGGCGCCTGCGGGGGGCGCAGCCCCGATCTGCTCCTGGTGGAGCGCACCGGGTCGATTCCCGCCGCGAGGCTCACCCTGCTCGTCGCCGACGGCGGCACGGTGCGCTGCAACGGCGGGGCGGACCATCGGATCACCGAGCCCCAACTGCTGCAGGCGCGGACGATCGTGCGCGAGCTCGAGGAGGATTCGAGCCGTGACCGCAGGTTCGCGGCGGGACCGGGCTCGATCCTGCGCTACCGGCTGCGCATGGAGACGGGCAGCGTGGAGTTCAGCGATACCTCCCCGAGCGCGCAGGGCGGCGCGTTCTCTCAGGTCCAGCTGTTCACGCGAAACGTCGCCAAGCAGGCCTGCGGGCTGGTTCGGTGAGCTCCCCGGCTCACCCGAAGTGGACCTTGCCGTTCGAGCGGGCGCGCTCCTGCGCGCGCTCGACGAGCGCCAAGCGCTTGGCGGCCGCGCGGAACAGCCGGATGACCAGGTGCAGGCGTGCGCTCTCCGAGCGCAGATCGAGCAGCCCCTGCTTGGCCTCGGCCCCGAAATCGACCGTCGCTGCCATGTCGTAGGCACCCATGCCGGCGACCTCGCCGTCCTCGGGCCGCTGATCGGTGGCCTGCTCGACGAGGTCGGCGTAGATCGTGTGCGCCGTGCCGAGCGCCTCGCTGTCGACCGGCTCCTTGCGGTCGACGAGGAACTCGACTTCGCCGGCGGGGTAGGGCAGCTCGTCCTGGCGCTCGAGCACCCGAAACGGGCGCGTGCCCTTGGTGAGAATGTTCATACGGCCTTCCTCGGCGCGCTCGAGCACGTCAGTCACCTCACACGCACAGCCGATCGGCCGCAGGCCCTCTTCGGACATCCACACGATCCCGAATTCGCTGCCGCGCTCCAGGCACCGGGCGATCATCGCCTTGTAGCGCTCTTCGAAGATGTGCAGCGGGATGATCTCCGAGGGAAGCGCGACCATGCCCAGCGGGAAGAGCGGAAAGTCTCGCTCGATCGTGGCCATTCGCACAAGTCTACGGTCGGGGGTGTGTGAAGGCGTGAGGTGCGGGTGCGGGTTTGGGTGCTCGAGCTCCACAGCAAGCCGCCACGGGTGCGTCGGTTCACACACTGGCAATTCGTCCGTTGCGAAAGCGAAGTCAGTGGCAACGGGGACGCTCGCTTACGCTGGGTAAGCAGGCGTGACGATGACCGTTATTCGTTGCTGCGTAGCCGGGTTTGAGCCTCAGCGAAGGGTCTGCTGTCGGGGTAGTGCGTGGTCGCGACGGCTTTCGCGGCGCCGCGTCGATCCTCGCCGGACGAAGGAGCACTGTCGGCCGACCTGTGTATACTGAACTATATGGTTCAGTATCAGTCTCCACTCGACAGCACGTTCTCGGCGCTGTCCGACCCGACCCGGCGGGCGATTCTCGAGCGGCTCGGGCAGGGGAGCGCCACGATCAGCGAGCTCGCCGGCCCGACCGGCATGTCGCTGACCGGTCTCAAGAAGCACGTGCTGATCCTTGAGCAGGCTGAGCTCGTGAGAACGGAAAAGCGCGGCCGGGCGCGGCATTGCCGTCTCGGCCCGAAACGACTCGACGACGCCGGTCAGTGGATCGAGGGGTACCGCCGCAGCTGGCAGGACCGCTTCGAGCGCCTCGACGCGATCCTCGAGCGCAAGAAAGGAACAGCGAAATGACAGACGACACGATGGAGTTCCGGTTGGAGGTGATCGTAGTTCCGGTGTCAGACGTCGATCGCTCGAAGGCGTTCTACACCGACCAGGTCGGCTTCAACCTCGACGTTGACCGCGACGTCGGCAACGGAATGCGCGTGGTGCAGATGACGCCGCCCGGCTCGGCGTGCTCGGTGACCATCGGGCCCGGGGGCGGGGAGCCGGGCACGCTCAAGGGTCTCCAGCTCACCGTGGGAGACATCCACGCGGCGCGTGACCTGCTCGCCGGGCGTGGCCTCGACATCACCGAGGTACAGGTGTTCGAGGAGGGCCGGCGCCGCGCCGCCCGCGACGGCGACGACCTCGACTACGCGGGCTTCGCCTTCTTCGAGGACCCCGATGGAAACAGCTGGGCGATCCAGCAGATGCCCAACAGGAAAGGACAGTGAGATGAGCACCGACGCACAGCAGCAGAACCCGCTCACGGTTAGCACCCCGAGCGACACCGAGATCCGCATCGAGCGGACCTTCGACGCGCCGCGCGAGCTCGTATGGGAGGCCTACACGGAGCCGGAGATGGTGGCCGAGTGGCTCGGGCCTCGCAGCCATGAGACGCCCGCCGTGACGATGGACGTCCGGCCCGGCGGCAAGTACAAGTGGGACTTCGGCGAGTACGTCTTCTTCGGCGAGTTTCGCGAGGTCGTGCCGCAGGAGCGGCTCGTCACGACGTTCGACTGGGAGACCAACGAACGTGAGCCGTCGGTCGACCACGCGGAGTTCGAGGCGCTCGACGACGGCCACACGAGGATCGTGATCATGTCCACCTTCGCCTCCAAGGAGGATCGCGACGCGATGATCTCAGACGGCATGGAGCGCGGCGTCCGGGAGGGCTACGAAAAGCTCGACGCACTGCTCGCGCGGCGCAAGAGCCAGGCCTGACGGGCGGCCCCCGCCCACTCGGGAGGGTGATCCGCCTCCGGCAGGTCGCGGATCCCCGCCCTGAGCCGGACGCAACAGTCACCCCACCGATCCCAGGAGACCGAGATGAACGAGCAAACGACCGTCGCCGTTATCGGCACGGGAATCATGGGCGCGCCGATGGCCGCCAACCTGGCGTCGTCGGGTCTTGACGTGCGCGTGTGGAACCGGTCGCGTGAGAAGGCCGAGCCGCTGGCCGACCGAGGCGCTGACATCGCCGACTCTCCGGCGGACGCCGCGGCGGGCGCCGACGTCGTGCTGACCATGCTCGCCGACGGCGGTGCCGTGGAGAGCGTGATGAGCGGGGAGCGCGGGGCTCTCGCCGCCATGGGGGACGACGCCGTGTGGCTGCAGATGAGCACCGTGGGGATCGACGCCACCGAGCGCTTGCTCAGCCTGGCCGCGCAGCGCGGCGTGGCATTCGTCGACGCGCCCGTGCTCGGAACCCGCAAGCCGGCCGAGCAGGGCGAGCTGATGGTGCTCGCGGCCGGGCCCGAGGCGCTGCGCGAGCGCTGCGCCCCTGTGTTCGATGCCGTGGGTCGTGAGGTGCGCTGGGTGGGGGTGCAGGCCGGCGCGGCGAGCCGCTTCAAGCTCGTGCTCAACGCCTGGCTGCTTTCGCTCACCGAGACGCTGTCTGAGACCATCGCGTTCGCCCGAGAGCTGGGCGTCGATCCCGCCGAGTTCCTCGACGCCATCGACGGGGGTCCGCTGGGACTCGGGTATGCGCAGCTGAAGGGAAAGCCCATGATCGCGTTGGCCTTCGACGAGGTCGCGTTCTCGCTCTCACTGGCCGCGAAGGATGCGCGCCTGGTCCACGACGCCATCGAGGCAATCGAGGACGCGGAGTCCAGGCTGCCCTTCTTCGCAGCGTTGGATGCGCAGTATGCCCGCGCGGACGAGCTGGGGCACGGGCACGAGGACATGGCGGCCGTCCACCACGCGGCTCGCTTCGCGGGGAGCTAGCCGGGCTTCCGGGCACCGACCATGAGGTTGTAGAACGCCTCGGGCGGCAGCCGGCCTTCGAGCAGCGCCCGGTCGAGGCGCTGAAGGAGCAGGTATCCGCGATAGGCGTACTGCCGCCACAGCCACGGAATCTCGTCGGGCCGCGCAGAGCCCTCGAGCGTGCGGTTGGCCCACCCGAACCACGAAGCCAGCAGCTCCTCGCCGGTCACCCGAACGTCGGTGAAACCCGCGTCGCGTGCGAGACGGCGCAGGTCGGCGGGCGCGAAGGCGTGCACATCGACGTCGAACTCGATGCCATGGTCGCCGCCGACCCGATGCCCGTTCTGGTCGCCGCTGGCGCCCATCAGCGTTCGCCACAGCGGAGCCAGCGCATGCGCGCCGCGCTTGGGCACCGCGGCCAGTCGGTCGCCGTAGCGTGAGGGCTCGCCGGCAAAGGCCAGGCTGCCGCCCGGTGCCAGCACGCGATGAAACTCGGCGAACGCCCGGTCGAGGTCGGGCAGGTGATGCAGGACGGCATGGCCGAACACGAGGTCGAATGACTCGTCGGGCAGCGGCAAGCGCTCCGCATCGCTCACCACGAACTCGACGTCGACCCCCAGGCGTTGGGCGTTGGCGTGCAGGGTGTCGAGCATCCCGGCGGAGATGTCGGTGCATACGGCTTCCCTGAGCACCCCGGCCCGGAGCAGGTTCAGGGCGAAGTAGCCGGTGCCGGCTCCGACCTCCAGGCCGCGGGCGAAGGCCGGGGGCGAGTCCGCGCCGAGCGCCTTGCGCAGCTTGGCGAGCACCTGCTCGCGGCCGGTCGCGCCGAAGCCGATGCCCCACTTGTCGTCGTAGTCGGCCGCGGCGGCGTCGTGGTAGCGGACGTTGACCTCGCGTATGCCTGCCGCTGTCGCCGGGGCGGTCATGGCGGCGCGCAACTCTAGCGACGCCAAGGTCGCTCATATACTCGCGCGCCGTGCCCGATGCCTACATGCAGCACGATCAGCCGGTCGGGGTTCCGCCGCTCGAGCTGACCGGCGAGCGCACGCTGCCCGACGTGCCGGAGGAGAACTACTGGTACCGGCGCCATCTCGTGATCTATGAGTGGATCGCCGCGCGGGTGGGGGGCCGCGAGGTCGTCGACCTCGCCTGCGGAGAGGGCTATGGCGCCAACGTCCTCGCCGGGTCGGCGGCCTCGGTGGTCGGGGTCGACGCAAATCCGGAGGCCCATGAGCACGCCCGCTTCCGCTACACACGGCCCAACCTTCGCTTCGAGCGCGAGCTGGTGCAACGGTTCACGCCGGCCGGCGGCACGTGCGACGTCGTCGTATTCCTCCAGACGATCGAGCACCTGGAGGAGCCCGGGGCGCTGCTCGCCGACGTGCGCTCCATGCTCGCACCCGGCGGAGTCGCCTACATCTCTACGCCCAATGTGCTCACCCTCGCCCCGAAGGGCGCCGCGCGCTCGGACAACCCCTGGCACGTTCGTGAGTACCGCGCCGAGGAGCTCTCGGGCCTGCTGGCGGCCCACTTCGATCGCGTCGAGCTCTACGGGCTCTTCCATGCCGGCAAGCTGCGCGTGCACGAGCTTGCACTTCGCGCCGGCTGGGATTCCGTCCATCCCCGCCTCGCCCTCACGAGCCGCTTCTACGGATGGTTCACGCCAGCCATCTCCGTGCGCGACTTCCGCCTGCGTGCGGGTGTGCCCGCGCAGCTCCAGACCGCGCTCGACTTTCTCGCCGTCTGTCGCCCGTGAATGCCGGCGGCGACGGGGAGCTGGCCCTCGTCCTGCACACCCACATGCCCTACGTCGAGGGCTACGGGACGTGGCCGTTCGGCGAGGAGTGGCTGTGGGAGGCGATGGCTACGTCGTACC
>JBBSIW010000159.1:0-6021 GCA_038231895.1 Solirubrobacterales bacterium
GTTGAAGCGCACCGCCGACCAGAAGTCGTGCCATCCCACCGTGGCGGCGCCGGCCGCGAGACAGAGCAGCACCACCGCCAGCGTGACCAGGGGGCCGGCCGCTGCAATCCGGAACTCCTGGCCCGGTGTGTCGCTGTCCCGTGCGGTGCGGGCAATCCCTCCGAAGAACCACAGCTCGATCCCCAGGGTCTCGATGCCCTCCCGTCGGGCCGCCAGTGCGTGGCCGAGCTCGTGCAGGATGATCGACGCGAAGAACAGCAGCGCGCTGGCGACGGCGGTGGCGTAGGCGACGGCGTCCGAGGAGTCGCGCAGCACGTTGCGAAACGAGCTCGACAGGATGAAGATGAAGAAGAACAGGACGAGGAACCAGCTGGCGTTGACGCCGACCCTGATCCCGAAGATCCGCGCCAGCTTGATCGACCCGCTGGAGAACATGAGGAGATGGTCGCACAGGGATCGCCGGGCGCAGGAGGTGGACAGTTGGCCGACGCTACGGTTCGTGGGGTTGTCGAGAGCTTCGACGCGGTCGATGCAACACCGCGAACGGCGAAGCGCGTTCAGGCCGAGGCCCGGCCGGGGCAGCCCCCGACGATGATGCCCGTCACGACACCATCTCCCAGCCGCCCTCGCGAGGGTCCCTCGACGGCCGCCGTGCGCCCGCTCGTGGCCGCGCGCGACGTGCGTTCGGTCTACCAGCCGATCGTCGACCTGCAGAGCGCGAACACGGTCGGCTACGAGGCGCTCGCCCGCGGTCCCGCCGGCTCTGCACTCGAGTGCCCGGACCGTCTGTTTGCCGCCGCGCTGGAGGCCGGGTGCCTCACCGAGCTCGACTGGACGTGCCGGATCGCCGCCGTGCGCGGCGCGCACGCCGGAGGCCTGGCGCCGCCGCTCTCGCTGTTCGTCAACGTGGAGCCGCTCGCGCTCGATAGTTCCTGCCCGCCCGACCTGGAGGCGGAGTGGCAAGCGGCCGCACGGCGCGGACAGCGCCTGATCATCGAGGTGACCGAGCGCGCGCTGACCGCTCGACCGGCGGAGATGCTCGCGGCCCTGGCCCGGGTGCGCGCCCGCGGCTGGGGGGTCGCGATCGACGACGTGGGGGCCGACCCCCGCTCGCTTGCCCTCATGCCGCTGCTCGAGCCAGACGTGACCAAGCTCGACCTGCGCCTCGTGCAGGAGCGCCCGACCGCAGACGTGGCGGCGATCTTCAGCGCGGTCGGCGCGGAGGCCGAGCGGACTGGCGCCCACGTCCTCGCGGAAGGGATCGAGACGCCCCAGCACCTGGCCATGGCGCGCTCGCTGGGCGCCACCCTGGGCCAGGGCTACTGGTTCGGGAGGCCCGGCCCGCTCTCCACCCCGCCGCCCCTCGCCGTACAGGCCATCGACTCCACGCGTTCGGCGCCGATGCCGGCGATCTCAACTCCATTTGAGCGCGTGGCGCGCCGGCGGGGCTCACGCCCGGGGACCAAGGCGCTGCTGCTCGCCGTCACGCGTCAGCTGGAGCAGGAGGCCGCCGGCCTGGGGCTGGAGGCGATCGTGCTGAGCACATTCCAGGAGGCGCGGCATTTCACACCGGCCACGGCCGAGCTCTATACCCGGCTGGCCGGTCGCCTGGCGTTCGTGAGCGCCTTGGGCGCCGACATCGCCCTCGAGCCCGCCCCCGGCGTGCGGGGCGCCGCCCTCGCCCACGACGACCCGGTGAGGGGCGAGTGGGACGTGATCGTGCTCGGCCCACACTTCTCGGCCGCACTGGTCGCACGCGACCTGGGCGACGACGGCCCTGAGCCCGAGCGCCGCTTTGACTTCGCCGTCACCTATGAGCGCAGCCTGGTGCTGGAGGCGGCCCTCGCCGCGATGTCGCGCATCGCTCCCGCGGCCCCGCCGAGGGGCGTACCGCGCATCGCCTGAGAGACGTTCGCACGCCTAGGCCCCCAAGCGTCGGTAGCATCGCTCGCCGGAGACCGTCGGCAGGCGAAAGGATGTGCGTTGCATGGCCCATGAGGTCACCTTCATCCCGGGCGACGGCACGGGCCCCGAGCTGGCGCGAGCCACGCGGCGCGTGCTCGAGGCCACCAAGGTGGAGCTTCAGTGGGACGAGCAGCCGGCCGGCGAGGACGTCTATCGGGCGGAGGGCGTCCCGTTTCCCGATCGCACGCTCGAGTCGATACGACGGACGCGGGTCGGCATCAAGGGCCCGACGACCACGCCGGTGGGCTCGGGGTTTCGCTCGGTCAACGTGCTCCTGCGCAAGGAGCTCGACCTCTACGCCTGCATCCGTCCCTGCAAGGCCTACGAGGGCGTGCGCACGCGGTTTCCCGCCACCGACCTCGTGATCGTCCGCGAGAACACCGAGGACCTCTACGCCGGAATCGAATTCGAGAAGGACACCGAGGGCGCAGAGAAGCTGCGCAGCTTCGTCGCGGAGGTGGAAGGGACGAAGATCCGCGAGCATTCCGGGATCTCGATCAAGCCGATCTCGGAGTTCGCCTCCGAGCGGATCGTCGAGGCCGCCTTCGCCTATGCGGAGGAGAACGGCCGCCGGAAGGTCACGGCGGCGCACAAGGCCAACATCATGAAGTTCTCAGACGGACTGTTTCTGGAGACGGCGCGCCGGGTCGCTGAGCGCCACCCCGACGTCGAGTTCGAGGACCGCATCATCGACAACCTCTGCAACCAGCTCGTCTCGCGCCCGGAGGAGTACGACGTGATCGTGCTTCCCAACCTCTACGGCGACATCGTGTCCGACCTCGGCGCCGGCCTGATCGGGGGGCTCGGGCTGGCCCCCGGTGGCAACATCGGGACCGAGGCGGCGATGTTCGAGGCCACCCACGGCTCGGCGCCCAAGTACAAGGGACAGAACAGGGTGAACCCCACGGCGCTGATGCTCTCGGGCATGCTGATGCTCAAGCACCTCGACGAGCGCGAGGCCGCCGCAAGCATGGAGCGGGCGATCGCCGAGGTGATCCGCAAGGGGGAGAGGGTCACCTATGACCTCAAGCCTTCCCGTGACGACCCCAACGCCGTCGGCACATCCGAATTCGCCGACGCCGTGATCGAGGAGATGAACAGCGCATGACCAACACACCTGTCAACATCGCCGTGACTGGCGCCGCCGGCCAGATCGGCTACGCCCTGATGTTCCGCATCGCCAGCGGCCAGATGCTGGGGGCCGACACGCCGGTCCACCTCAATCTGCTCGAAATTCCCGACGCGGTCAAAGCGGCCCAGGGAACGGCGATGGAGCTGCACGACTGCGCCTTTCCGCTGCTCGCGGGCATCGATGTCTTCGATGATCCCGAGCAGGCGTTCGCGGGCGCCAACGTCGTGCTCCTGGTGGGCGCACGACCGCGCTCGAAGGGAATGGAGCGCTCAGACCTGCTGGAGGTCAACGGCGGCATCTTCAAGCCTCAGGGCAAGGCGATCAACGACTGCGCGGCCGACGACGTCCGTGTCCTGGTGGTGGGAAACCCGGCCAACACCAACGCGCTGATCGCCATGAGCAACGCGCCGGACGTGCCGCGCGAGCGATTCACCGCCATGATGCGCCTCGACCACAACCGTGCGATCGGACAGCTGGCCGCCAAGGCGAACGTTGGCGTAGGCGCTGTCACCAACATGACCGTATGGGGCAACCACTCCCCGACGCAGTATCCTGACGTCTTCAACGCCAAGGTGAACGGCGAGTCCGCCGCCGAGCTCATGGATGACCACCAATGGCTCGAGCACGACTTCGTCCCCACGGTGGCCAAGCGGGGCGGCGCCATCCTGGACGCGCGGGGCGCGTCGAGCGCGGCGTCAGCCGCCAGTGCGGCAATCGATCACGTCCGCGACTGGGTACAGGGGACCCCGGAGGGCGATTGGGTCTCGATGGGGGTGCCCTCGACCGGCGCCTATGACGTGGAGGAGGGCGTGCTCTGCGGCGTTCCGTGTACGTGCGCGAACGGCGAATACACGATCGTCGAGGGACTTGAGATCGACGAGTTCTCCCGCGCGCGCATCGACGCCAGCGTGGCCGAGCTCCGCGAGGAGCGTGAGACCGTGAAGGGGCTCAGCCTGCTGTAAGAACGTTGCCAGATCAGGAGGATGTCGCGGGGTGCCAACCCTTGCCGCGCTTGACGACCTTCTTCTCCTTCTGCAGGGTCGGCAGCACGCGGTAGAGATAGTTCTGCTTGATCCCCATACGCTGAGCGAGCTCGGGGATCGTGATGCCGGGATTTGCGGTCACGAGCTCGCTGGCCTGGTCGGCCCGCGTGGGGCTGGCGCTGCGACGCTTGCGCCGCGTGCCCGCCCGAGCCTTCCCACTGCCCCGCGGGCGCCCGACTGGCCGCCGGCCCGCGCGACCCCCGGCGAGCGCGGCCTGGGCAGCTTCGAGGCGCTGAATTTCGTCGCGAAGGCTTGTGAGTTGATCGTCGATCGCCTTGCGTGCTGTGTCGAGGTGATCAGGCAAGAATGTCCTTTCCTAAGTGAACGCGACTTACACCTTCCGTGAACCCAGATGGTAACAGCATAGGGGATTGCGGCATATAGCTCGTCAGTTCACATATCACTCGGATGACAGTCGGGACGGTTAGGCCTCGAGCAGGGCCTTCAGGCGGGCAAGGGTCTTGTCGGCCTCCCGCTGTGGTATGCCCCCCATCAGCGTACGGCTTGCCGCGGCGCCGATCGGGCCCAGGGGTGCCTTGAACTCGACCTCATAGTCAAAGCGGGTACCGTGCTCATCGGTGGGTGAGAGCCTGTAGGTGGTATGTGCCTTGGCTCGGGCGGGCCCTCTGCCTTCCCACACGGCGAGCTCGCCGGTCCGCGCCTGTGAGACCTTCCAGCGAACCTTCACACTCACTCCTCGCAGGTGCAGCGTCTGCTCGAGCGTTGATCCGCGTTTGAGCGGGCGGTCAGAGACGTCGCCGACCCGGCGGTGGAGGGTGACCCAGTCGCCCAGCCGGTCGGGGTCCATCACCACGTCCCAAACCTGTTCGGGGAGGGCGGCGATGTCAACCGATGCGGTCACGCGGCTCACTGCTCAGACCGTATCCCCTTCGCCGCCTACCCGCTCAACGGGCAGCCAGAGGCTCGCGCGCCTCCCAGTCGCGCAGCGCGCGCTGCACCGCGGCGTCGAAGCCGTGGAGGCGGACACCCAGGGCTGGTTGAGCGCCGGCATCGCGCGGCAGGAGGTCGTGCTCGAGGCTCTCCATCAACGGGCCGATCAGCTCGTGTGACTCCCCGGCGATGGCGGCCGCCACTCGACTCGCCACCGGCGTCGCGCTGAAGCGAAGCCGCAGCGAGGGTCGAGCAACCAGCATGGCGTCGCGGATGCGATCGATCATGCCGCCGTAGGTGAGGACGTCGGGGCCCGCGATGTCCAGCGAGCGCCCCGCCACGGTGGTCGCCGGCGCCGAGGCGGCGCGGGCCAGGTACTCGATCACGTCCCGTCCGTCGATCGGCTGGGTCCGGTGCCCGCGCCAGGCGGGCAGGGCCAGCACCGGCAGGCGCTCGACCAGCCGGACGAGAAAGCGAAACGAGCGCGACGCCGCCGCGACGATCATCGACGCCCGCAGCGCGAGGCCCTCCTCGACACAGCCCAGCAGGATCTCCTCGACCTCGAGTCGGCTCGCCAGATGGGCGGAGAGCGCGGCAGCGGTGGGCACCAGGCCGCCGAGATACACCACGCGGCGTACGCCGGCGCGTTGCGCAGCCTGCGCGAAGGCGCCTGCGGCGCGTCGGTCGCGGTCTGCGAATGACCCCGCGTTCGCTGCGCCGGAGGCCTCCATCGAATGGATGAGAAAGTAGGCCACGTCGATCTCCTCCAGCGCCTGCTCGAGTCCGGTGCCGGCCACCGCATCCCCCTCGACCACGGGTACGTCCGCGCGAACCCGGGCGCGGGAGCGAGCGAACGCGCGGATGGTGTGACCGTCGCGACCCAGGCGCGGGATCAGGGCGGATCCGACGAATCCGCTGGCACCGGTGACGAGGATGTTCATTGGGCGTAGACGATGACGTCGAGCTCACGCGGCGCGTGAACGCCGCGGA
>JBBSIW010000160.1:0-5990 GCA_038231895.1 Solirubrobacterales bacterium
CGCGCCTAGGAGCATCCCGTGCTTGCCCGCCCGAACTGAATGACCGTGGCCTGATCATTGCGCTTGAGCTTGTAGAGCACGGTGCCGAACGCGCTCGAGTTCGTGCGGTCCATGACCTCCCGCTTGCAGTTGCACTGCGCTTGGCTGTCGCCAACGCAATAGACGCGCATGAAATAGGCCTTCTGATCATCGTGTGAGCTCGGTATTCCGGCCGCCTGGGTCTGCTTGCTGCTCGGCCCCGGCGAGCTCGACTTGCTCGATGGCGCTTGTGGGGTCTTTCCGTCGCCGCCTGCTCCGTCACTCCCGCCGGCCCCGCCCCCGCCCCCGCCCCCGCAGGCAGCGAGTGCCTGCGTCAGCGCGAGGGCCGCACATATCCCAACCAACTGCCTCGTGATGTTGCTCGTCCGCATCGTCCTCCCGCGTCCTTGGCTGGCGAGGCACCCTAACGCCTGCGCCGTCCCGCGATGCGATACGAGAGGTTGCGGGCCGGGGACGAGCGCGGCGTAGCCAGAACGACACCTCAGCGGATGCTGGCCTCGTCCGTCGGGGTCTGCCAGTCGAGCTTGGCGAGGCCCACCCTCGGCCCGTTCTCGCGTCGCCAGTCCTCGTACTCCTGGTCGGCGTCCAACGTCTCTTCGTCCACCAGCGCTTGGAAGGTCACAGTGGCGAGCCGAGCTTCGTGGCGCTCCAGTTGCGAGCGCGCCCCGTCGAGGGCGTAGAAGGTCCGCCGAGCCCGTCTCATCGCCGACGCCATGGCACCCACCCCCACCCATTTCCAGGCGCCGCGGTACTCGCCGGCCATCGGTCGCTGCGTCTCCTCCGCGATCTCCGCGGTCTCACGGGACAGATTGGCGACCGCGGAGCATGCCTCGAGCCTGTGCATGAGCGCCTGATGCTCGGCAACCAGCTCGTCGGCGGACATGCCCGTCCACTGGTGCTCGCTTTTGCGCAAGCGCTGGGGGGTCATGACCATCGGGGAACCGTACCTTTTTGCGTGCGCCTGCGGAGCTGGGCGTATCGCGCTGAGCGCGGGAATCCGAGACGGCCCTCTCCCTGCAGCGACCCCGATCGCCGAATGATTTGGGCGTTGTTCCTCGCGCAGGACAGGACCTTCGCGAGGCTATACTCCTGCTCCGTGCGGATGTAGCTCAGTTGGCTAGAGCGTCTGCTTGCCATGCAGAAGGTCGAGGGTTCGAGTCCCTTCATCCGCTCTGAAAAGCCCCGTAAATACGGGGCTTTTCGCATTTCGTGCCTGGACCAGCGCGAAAAGGTCCCAGAAAGGTCCCGAAAACTGGCAGCGGCGACTGGCCCGCGACGGCGCAGAAGAGTTCGTGCGCGGGGCAGGACAAGTGGGCGACCCGGGGTGGAGGGCGGAGTCAGTCGCGACGGGCGTCCCTGCTGGCGCCGGCCACCGCTCGGCCACCTACGAACCGAGCCGCGGACACAACCGGGCATCGGCGCGACCCGTCGCGCCAGGACTCAAAAACCAGGCGCGCACGCCCGGCACGCTGCCCCCAGCTCGCTCGCACGTGCATCGTCAACGGCGTCGGCCGCTTCGCCGACGACGTGATGGACGCGGTCATGGCTCAGTCTGCGCTGCGCGGGGACGGTTTGGCTTGCTCCCAGGCATCCAGGAGCGCCTGCCAGCCCGCCTGGGAGTCGATGCGGTGTAGCGTCCCGTCGGGGGCGCGCAGGCGCAGGACCCAGTAGTGGCTGCCCCGCTCGATGGTGTCCGCGCCCGTGAAGTGCAGTCCGCGCTGTGCGCCCTCCTCGGCGATCTTGACCGCGTCGCGCCAGCGTAGGTCGTCTTCACGCGATCGCGCGCCAGATTGCGGCTCGGCGTGCTCATCACCATCGTTTGGTGAAGAGCTTCAGCGATGCTCCGGTCAACGCGGGGGCGCCGTTCGGCAAACGCGAGCGAGGCCGCGACGCCTACCCACGTGGCGTCATCTTCTGCGTCGTCGCCGTGTAGGCCCGCGGCCTCGGGGGGCCGTGGAGTACACGCGGACGGGGGCCGGTGCGGCGCGCCGGCGCAGACGCCGAGCCAGCGCCACGCCCAACGTGAAGCTTGAGGCCAGCAGCCCGACCGCGTAGAGCGCCGTGCCGGCCGGGTCGGGCCCCCGGCGGCCATCGGCATGCTCGAACTCGAGCGCACCCTCTCGCTCTCGCTCTCTCATGATCGCCGCCTGCGCCTGGGCCTGGCCTTGGGCCTGCGCCTGGCCTTCGGCCTGCGCCTGCTTTTGGGCCTGCGACTGCGCCTGGGTCTGCGCTTGCGCCTGCGCTTGGGCTTGGGCCTGGGCCTGGGCCTGGGCTTGAGCCTGCGCCTGGGCTTGGGCTTGGGCTTGGGCCTGAGCCTGGGCCTGGCTTTGGCCTTGAGCCTGAGCCTGGGTCTGAGGGATCGCGCTAGGCGGCGGCGGAGACTGACCCGCCGGGCCGGGGCTCGCAGAAGCGGGGTGAGGCGCGGCGGGGCTCGCCGCCCCGCGCTGAGCGCCCGCGCCGGGTAGGACCCCCAACGGGGGGGCGGTTGGACCAAGCAGCGAGGGCTGGGGCTTGCCCGGGGTCACCGGCGGCGGTGTACCCCCGCCGTGCGTCGGAGGCGGAGGCGGAGGCGGCTTGTTGTTATCGCCCGGAGGAGGGCCCTCCTTGGAGGGCTCGTTGATCGTCCCCGTCCCCTCACCCCGGCCGATCGTTGTCGCCACCGGATTAGAGAGTCGGACCGCGAAATGCTCCGTGCCCTCCCCGGCGTCCTTGTCGGCCACCACTGGCACGCTGACCGTCTTGGTCGTCTCACCGGGCAAGAACGTCAACGTCCCCGACGTTGACTGGTAGTCCTTGCCCGCCTTCGCCGACCCATCCGCCGTGGCAAAGTCAACCTGCGCCGGGAGCGAAAGTCCCAGCAGCGCGTCCGGGCGGTTCAGGGTGACCGTGAACCTGGCATCGACTGTCCCGTTCATCGGCTCGGTCACCGCAGGGGCGTCGGAGATGCTCACACCGGGACCGGGGCATGGTCCCGGGCCCCCGCCGCCGCGGTAGCGCACCAGGGCGACGCCGGCTTCGTTGGAGGGGCTACGGGCCGCGTAGGACCCGCCGGCCACGATCTTCCCGTCGGGCTGGACCGCGACCCCGCCGGGTCCCGCGTCATGGACAACGCGAGTCCGTACAAAGCTTGGTGAGCCGCAGTCCTCGAGCGTCCCGTCCGGGTTATAGCGCGCCACCAAAAAGTCCCCCGGCAGATAGGGTCCGTAGCCCGCGACCACGATGCGCCCGTCCGCGGGCTGCACGGCCATGTCGCGGAAAAACCCGGCGTCCGGAGGCCCAAACCTTGGGCCGCCACGCGGCTCCCAACCAGGGAAGTGGCCGGGGGCGTAGATCTTGCCTCCGCACGGTGGCTTGGGCGGCTGCGCGCAGGCGTTGAAGCCCGTGTCGGTGGTGCCATCGGCGTTGTAGCGGGTGAGGGCAAAGCCGAAGCCGCTGTCTGGGTCGCTGGCGTCGTTGTAGCCTCCGCCGGCCAGCACGATCTTGCCGTCAGCTTGGATGGCCAGGTGCGCGCCGCCGGTGCCCTCGGCCGGCGCGTAGTCGGTCGTCGCGATCCCCCCACACATCGGTGGCGGTGCCGACTGGCCACACGCGTTGAAGTTCGTGTCCACGTTCCCCTTGGGCAGGAAGCGGTAGGCAAAGACACCCACGCGCCTCTGCGTGGCGATGCCAGTCGCGAAGAGACCGCCGACCACGATGTCGCCGTCGCGCTGGACGGCCACGTCGCTCGGGATGCCTGCCGCGCCGGGTGGGAACCCGGTTACGACGGTGCCTTTGCCGCTTGAGCCGAAGCTTGTGTCAGGCGTTCCATCGCCGTTATAGCGCGCCACGACGAAGCTGTTGGAGCCGGTGACAAGCTCTATGCCTGTATCGATGAGGGTCCCGCCGAGCCGGCCGGCCACCACAATCTTGTCCTCACCGGCAACCCGGTCGATCTCAACCGTCTGATAGTCCGGGGCTGGCGCAATGCCCGCCTCACCGAAGCTCGTGTCGAGGGTTCCGTCAACGTTTAAGCGCCTGAGGTAACCGCCCGAGCCCGAGCTTCCAAAGCCGTTGATCACGATCTTGCCGTCGGACTGCAGTGCCATGACGCCGTAGGAGTGGTCTTCGTCCAACGCGGCGATTCCGTCGCTGCCAAAGCTGTGATCCAGGCTGCCGTCGGGCTGGTAGCGCGCCATGTGGTGGGTGCCCGCGAACACGAGGATCTTGCCGTCGGACTGGAGCGTCATCGCTCCGCCCTGGTTCTCGCGTCCCAGCGGCGTGCGCACGATGCCATTGCACCCGAAGCTGTGGTCAAGATCGGTCCACTGCGGCGGGTTGCCGCTCCCCGGGGAGTCCGGGCATGAGGGAGGCGGGGAGCCGGTCTCGGTCAGCTGGGCACGGCCGGAGCCCAGGTCCACGTTGGGATAGTCGGTGCCCTCCCTGGCGTTGGCCACGATCGTCTCTTTGTCGGGCGTGACCGATGCGGTGATCGTGGTCGTGTAGGTGCCATCGCCATGGTCGGTGACCGGCCCGAAGGTGACATCGCCGCTGGTTCCAATCGTCACTCGCGCACCGGACACGGGGTTTCCGCCGACGGTCACCGTGGCCGTGGCCGTCGAGTGAGACGTGCCATCGGCCGGGATCGTGGAGGGGTCGAGTTTCAATGTGACCCTGGGGGTGGTATCGATGTTGTTGCTCTGCTTACCATCCCACGTCCACGTTTCGCCCGGCAGGAGAAAGCCGGAGGCGCCGTAGGTAAAAAGCATGACCCGGTGGCCGGGGCCGTCATAGGCCATCGGTTCCCCGTTACTCGGGCTCTTGCCCGGCAACCGGTGGGTCCACGCCTGCCCATCCCACGTCCACGTCTCCGGGAGCTGGCAGCTGCCCGGCGTGGTGTTGGTCGCCCCACAGTTGTTCGTCGGGTCAAAGAGCACCACCTGCCCGACGTCGGGGAGGGAGGCCATGCTGTCATTGAATCGGGGGGACGGGCTCTGATCCGAGCTGCGGGCCATCCAGTCAGATCCGTCCCACGTCCAGGTGTCGCCCATCCTGGGGACGCCGGGTGCGCTCCCGCCGAATAGCACATCGGTTCCGGTCCCCGCGTGGTAGGCCATCGACGTCGAGCGCCGCGCCGGCGGGTTGGTGGTCGGGTGCTCCTGGGTCCAGGTGTGGGTAGGCCCGTTCCAGCTCCAGGTGTCACAGAGCACCTGCTCATCGCTGGCCGCTGAGTCCGAGTCCGCATTAAGCGTGTAGGTGTGCGAACCGCCAAACAGCACCGGGTTCGACGTGGGGCCCTCGGCCATGGCCGCGCCCCAGCGGGCTGGGGGCTTGGTCGCCGGGTCCTCCTTAGTCCACGCAGTCCCGTTCCAGGTCCAGGTGTCGTTGAACACGTCTCCATTGAGGGACGTGCCGCCGAAGAGCACGACCTTTCCGCTGCCGGCGTCATAGGCCATCACAGCTCGGATGCGCGCCGGCGGGCTGGTCGGGGGCTGGCCCGGGAGCTGCGCGGGCGTCGCGTTCGTCCACGTCGCGGTCGATCCATCCCACACCCACGTGTCGCTCAAGCTTCCCGCGCTGCCACGGCCGCCAAACAGCACAACCTTCTTGTGCGCGGCGTCGTAGGCCATCGCGGCACCGAAACGCGCCGGCGGCGAGAGCCCCAGCGGCTGCTGCTGCACCCACGGGTCATCCGTCGCCGTCGACGTCGACGCCGGCGCCGCGGCGGAGGAGGCGCTGCTTGTCCTCAATCCCGGGCTCGGGCTCAAGCGGGAGGCCTGCCTTGACGCGGACCTCGCCGAAGCGCCCGTTGCAGTGGCGCACGATGGCGGCGGGGTGGAACGCCCCCGTGATGGTGGACACTTGATCGCTTGGGTCTGTCCGACCCGGCGGGAAGGATGTGGTGTCCATGCCAAGGACACGTCCGCCGTACGACGAGGAGTTCCGCCGCGAGGCGGTGGGGTTGCTGGCGCGCG
>JBBSIW010000161.1:0-5969 GCA_038231895.1 Solirubrobacterales bacterium
CTGCGGCAAGCGCCACGATGCCGGTGGTGGAGGTCAGCTCGTCCACGAGGCAGACAGCATAGGCGGCGCCCGGCCGAGGGCGCCTGCGGACCTAGGACCCGAAGAGCACCTGGTAGGACTTCTTGTTGTTGTCGACCTGGGTCTCCCCGGGCACCTTCTGAATCTCGATGGTGACCGTGGCCGGCGCGCCCGTGGGCGGCGCCTGGCCGAGCGGAACGTCCAGGGTGGACGCCTGGCCGGCGGGAGAGCTCGGCACCGGCTTGGTGACCGTAATCGGCTGGCCCGACCCCTCGATCGTCACCTTGACCAGGACGTTGCTCTCGTTGTTCTCACCCTGGTTGATGAACTTGACCGAGAACACCGGGCTGGACTTGCTGACCTTGTTCGCGCTGTTCTCCTTGAGCTCGGTCCCGCCCACGCTCACCGACTGGAGCTCGTGGCCGTGGGACCCCGGTGCCACCGGTCCCTTGGCGGCTCCGTTGACAGGGGCGCCCAGGCGCTTTGCGACCTGCTCCGGCTGGAGCCATCCCAAATCGGGCAGGAACTGCGTGGTGGCGACCGTTTGGCCACGGATGCCGGCTCCCGCGAGCGCCTTGTCGATGTAGGGGATCACGCGCTGGGAATAGACGACGTCTGAGGCGAGGAAGGCCTGCATCTGACCGGCGATCTGGGTAACTGCCTGATCGGCCCCCGTGGCAGCGCGAGCGCTGCGGAGCTTGTCGGCGATCTTGGTGATCGCGTCGCGACGCAGCCCGAGCACGAGCACCAGGTAGCGCTGGGCCTTGCTCATGTCACCGGGCACGCTCTGGTGCTGGGCTCGGCGCACCAGGTCCTCCGCGTTTACCCGGGTCTGGTTGATGTCCTGATCGATGTTGACCGTGGCGCTGCCCGACGTGCTCGAGCCCGCGCTGGCGCTGCCCGAGGCGAGGTCGGTGAAGAACTTCTTGCCGACCTGGTCGTCTGACTCCTGGATGAGGGCGGCGACGCCGCGGTTGTAGCTGCGCAGCGAGGCGTCTCGCTGTGAGTTGAGGCAGCTCTTGAGGCCGAAGACGAGCAGGATCACGATCAGCAGGCCGACGCCGGCGGCCACGCCGCGGCGGATCAGCAGCGTCTGCTGGTCACCGGCCGCGCGGGTCGTCGGCCCGGACCGGCGCCGCGGCTGGCGCCGCGGTTGGGGGCGCGTCTGCTCGCCCTCTTCGAAGAACGACAAATGCTCGCTCCTTCCGGGATTCCGGCGGAAACGTTGAGTATGACCGCCGCCCCGGCCAGGTGTGTAGTTCGCCACCCAGGGCAGGGAGCCTGCCCGGCGCGGAGAACATCGAGCAGCGTGCACCCAACCAGAACCATGCCTACCGTCCGGTCGCCGCGTCCGGTCGCGTCCCGGGTGCTCGATCGCTACCGCCTCGAGCGCCGCCTTGGCGCGGGGGCGTTCGGGGCGGTCTGGCTGGCCTACGACGAGACCCTCGAGCGCCGCGTGGCGGTCAAGGTGGTGCCCAGGCCGGAGCGGGCGGAGCCCGACCCTCGCGGCCGCGCGCAGCGCGAGGCATTGGCGAGCGCTCGCCTCAACCACCCCGGAATCGTCGCGTTGTACGAGGCCGGCGAGGACGCCGAGGCCCACTACCTCGTATCCGAGCTCGTCGAGGGGCTCACGCTCGCACAGGCAATAGCGCAGAGCGCCCTCTCCGACCGCGACGCCCTGCGCGTAGGGGTGGCCCTGTGCGACGCCCTCGCCCATGCCCACGCCCACGGCGTCGTGCACCGTGACATCAAGCCCGCCAACGTGATCATCCCCGCTCGCCCCCACAGCGAGGCCGGCCTGGCCAAGCTGACCGACTTCGGTGTCGCCCGTCTCGCGGGAGAGGACATGCTCACGCGCACGGGCGACGTGGTGGGGACCCTCGCCTACATGGCGCCCGAGCAGGCGGAGGGCCGCCGCGTCGGGCCGCCCGCCGATGTGTATGCCCTCGCGCTGGTCCTTTACGAGGTCCTCGCCGGCTTCAACCCGGCCCGCGCCGCCGCGCCCGCCGCGACCGCGCGTCGCGTCGCTGCGGGCCTGCCCTCCCTGCGCCGGGCGCGCCGAGACCTGGCCGCGGGACTGGTGCTCGCCATCGACGCCGGGCTGCGGCGACGACCCGAGGAGCGCGGCTCGCTCGAGGCGCTTCGCGCCGCCTTGACCGCCGCGCTGCCCGACGCTGCCGCGGACGGGGGCGCCCGCACGCTCGTGGCTCCGGCGGACGCCCTGATGGTGCGCGAGCCCCGACCCCTGGCGCGCCGTCTCGGCGGCCGCGGCCTCGCCGGGGCACTGGCCGGGGGTGCCTGCTTCGCGGCGCTCGTCGCCCTGGTGGCTCGGCCGCCGCTCGAGCCCCTTCCCGCGGCTGCGGTCGTGGCCCTGGCCGTCGCACTTCTGCCTCGTCTCGGATGGCTGGTGACGGCTGGTGCCGGGGTCGCCTGGCTGGCTGCCGGGTCGCCGCACCAGCCCGGGACCGCGGTGGTGATCGCGGCTGGGCTGCTTGCCTGCCCCCTCTTGCTCGCACGCGCGGGCGTGTGGTGGTCCCTGCCAGCCCTCGCGCCGGCGCTGGCTGCGTTGGGGCTGGCCTGCGCGTGGCCGGCCCTGGCCGCCCTCGCGCCCCGCCTGCACCAGCGCGCGGCCCTCGGCGCCCTCGGCGCGTGGTGGGTGGCGCTGGCCGAGCCGTTGAGTGGCCGCGAGCTCTATCTGGGCCAGGCGGCGACGATCGCGCCCTCCGTGGCGTGGATTCAGTCCCCGCGCTCGACGGCCGTCGACGCGCTGGCGCCGCTCGCCACGTCCGGAGCCCTCGCAGGGGCCGTGCTGTGGGCCCTGGCTGCCGTGGCGCTGCCCTGGGCTCTGCGCACCCGATCGACGGCCGTGCTCGTCATTGGAGTGCTCACCTGGGCGGCCGTGCTGGTCGTGGGATCGGAGATCCTGGGCGGCGTGCTCCAAGGGACGGTCTCACGTGGAGACCCGCGCGGCGCTCTGGCCGGCGCGGCTGCCGGCGGACTCGCCGCCGCGGGCTTCTGGTTGGCGCGGACACGCCCCCACCGGATCGGTCGGGTCGGGCCGGGTGGGCCGATCCGGTTTCCGTAGCATGGCGCGAGCAGCTCCCGCCGGCCATGAGCGTCCTGAAGAGCCTCGAAACCAAGATCGCCGGCCTCGTCGAGGGGGCGTTCGGCCGTGCGTTTCGCTCCGAGGTACGGCCGGTGGAGATCGCCCGCAAGCTGGCGCGAGAGATGGACGAGCACCGCGCGGTGTCGGTCTCGCGCACCTACGTTCCCAACGAATATGTGGTCTATCTCTCCGCCCAAGACCATGAGCGCTTTGGTGACTACGAGGATGCGCTGCTGCGCGAGCTCGCGGGCTACCTGCTCGAGCACGCCCGCACGGAGAAGCTCGCGCTGCTCTCGCGTCCGCGGGTCGAGTTCCGCACCGACGACGCGCTCTCGCTCGGCGAGTTCGGGATCCAGGCCCGGCTGGTTCGACCGCCGGCCGATCCCGAGGCTGCGCCATCGCAGGGAAAGAGGGGCAACACGATGGTCTACCGTGCCCAGCGCGATCCCGGGGGGGCGGGCCCGCATCCGCACGTTCCCGTGCATCTCCGACGGGCGATGGTCGTGGTCGACGGCAAGCGCATGGTGGTGGGTGCGGAGGGCGCGGTGCTTGGACGCAGCCGCGACTGCGACATCGTGGTGGGCGACGCCAACGTCTCACGTCACCATGCAGAGATCCGCCCCAGTGGGGACGGCTGGACGATCGCCGACATGGGCTCGACCAACGGCGTCGTGATCAACGGACAGGCCGCACACGGTCCCGCTGCACTGCGCTCCGGTGACGTGGTCGAGCTGGGCACATCCACTCTTCGCTTCGAGCTCGAGTAGGGGCCCGTGCAACTCGAACCCGTCTCGGTCGCGCTGAAGTTCGGCTTTCTCATCGTCCTCTATCTGTTCCTGCTGTGGGTCGCGCGCAGTGCGCTCAAGGACCTGCGGCGCGGCTCGGCGGAGGCGGCCGAGCCGGGCGGCGACGCCACCGGCATGTACACGGCCTCGGCCGGCCTGCACCCCGAGCCCGTCGACGGCTCGGATCCGCGTCTGCGGGTCGAGCAGGCGGCCGGCCTGCGCGGTGGGGACGAGTACGATCTGCTCGACGGGGCGACGCTGGGACGGGGCGACGCGGTGGACATCCGCATCGAAGATCCCTACGCCTCCTCGAGCCACGCACGCATCGTGCGCCAGGGTGACATGCTCGTGCTCGAGGACCTGGGCTCGATGAACGGGACCTACCTCAACGGCGAGCCGCTGCGCGGCCCCCAACCGCTGCACCCGGGGGATCGCATCGCGATTGGCGAGAACCAGTTCTCCTACCTGCAATGACCGGGAAGCGCACATGATCCTGCGAGTGGCCGAGCATTGGGAGCGCACCGACACCGGGCGCCAGCGCAGGGCCAACGAGGACGCCTACTACGCCCGCAACCCGTTGTTCGCCGTGGCTGACGGCATGGGCGGCGCACGCGCGGGCGAGGTCGCCTCGCGCATGGTCGTGGAGCGCTTGGAGCAGGGCTTGGCCGACGAGGGCGGCAGCCTCGAGGAGCGCCTCGCCGTGGTTGCCGCGCAAGCCAACGGCGACATTCACCGGCTCGCGAGCTCCGACGACGACCGTGCAGGCATGGGCACCACGCTGACGGCCGCCTATGCCGGCGAAGGCGAGGTGTCCTTCGCGCATGTGGGAGATAGCCGGGCTTACCGGCTGCGGGGAGGCGAGCTCTCCCAGCTGACCAAGGACCACTCCCTGGTGCGCGAGCTCGTCGACCGCGGCAAGCTCACGGAGCTCGAGGCCGAGGACCACCCGCAGCGATCCGTGATCACCCGCGCCCTGGGCCCCGAGGCCGCGGTGAAGGTCGACAGCTTCACGGTGACGGCTGCGCCCGAGGACCTGTTCTTGCTGTGCACCGATGGGCTGACCTCGATGGTCGACCAGCAGACCATTGCCGACACCCTGCGCGGATCGCCATCCCTGCCCACGGCCGGTCAGCGGCTGATCGACGCGGCCAACGAGCGCGGTGGGCGCGACAACATCACCGTCATCCTGTTCCGCTTGGAGGGCGTGAACGGCGCCCCGTCGGATGACCAGCCGACGCAGGTCGGCGCGCAGGCGCCGAAGCGCGAGGACGTGCAGCGCGCGCTGCGGGGCGCGGCTGGCGCGCCGGACGAGCCCGTGCCCCCCCCGCGGCGCACCGCCCCGCTTCCGCCCCGCCCCGCCCCGCAGGAGCCCGAACCGCCCCGCCGGCGCCGGTTGCGCGGCGCCTTCCCCACGCTCGTGGTCCTCGTCATTCTCGCGATCATCGCCGGGGGGGCGTGGGTGGCGACCCGGGCAGTGTTCTTCGTCGCCGCCAACAGCCGCGGCTTCGTGACCGTCTACCGCGGCCTTCCCTACGACGGGCCAGCCGGGATGAGCCTCTACGAGCGCTTCTACACATCTGGGGTGCCGGCAGGCGATGTGCCCGGTAATCGGCGCAAGGCGATACTCGACCACCGGCTGCGGTCGCGCACCGACGCCGCGGACCTCGTCCGCAAGCTCGAGCTCGGGCGGGTGGCGAAGTGAGCGCACGCAACCGGGAGCTGCTCGGCCTCGTCCCGGCCTCGCTGCTGGTCACGGGCGGCTTCGCCGCCGTGTTCATCCAGCGCTCCGAGCAGCTCTCCAACGTCTCGCTGACCTACGGCGCGATCTTCCTTGCGCTGTGCGTCGGCGCGCACGTGTTCCTGCGCATCACGCTCCCCTACGCGGACCCCTACCTGTTTCCCCTCATGGCCATCCTGGCGTCGTTCGGGATCGTCGTCATCTACCGGATCGACGAGAAGCTGGCGCGCGAGCAGGCGCAGTGGTTCGTGGTCGGGCTGATCCTGTTCATGGCCACGATCTGGTTCCTGCGCAACTACCGCGTGCTCGAGCGCTACCGCTA
>JBBSIW010000162.1:0-5953 GCA_038231895.1 Solirubrobacterales bacterium
AACTCGTGCGTCAGGTGCGCGCCGCGGTCGCAGACGGACATGAGCAACCCGCGCCGGAGGCCTCTCCGGTGGGCGCGCGGCTCCAGTCGGGCGACCTGCGCGCCGCGCTCAGTGCTGCGAGCCGGCGCCCGGCGCGGCAGGTTCCGCACCTGTTCGGATAAGCGGGCGTGGACCGGCCCCAACCGGGTAGACGCCAACCATGGCACGTAACGAATCCCTGGTCGAGGCGTCCTCGGACACCATCTTCGAGGTGCTGACCGACGCCGACGACTACCCTCGCTGGGTCGTGGGCGCCAGCGACATCCGCGACGTCGACACGGATTGGCCTGCCGCCGGCACCGCCTTCCACCACCGAGTCGGGCTCGGGCCGTTCACGCTGGCGGACGAGACCACGGTCCTCGAGATCGATCGCCCGCGGCGGCTGGTGCTTCGGGCCAAGGCCCGCCCGGCGGGCACTGCGCGCATAACGCTGGAGCTCGAGTCGGCAGGATCGGCTACGCGAGTCACCCTTCTCGAAGATCCCGGCGACATCCTCACGCGCCTGCTGTTCACCCCACTGACCCACCTTGTGGTTCGGTTGCGCAATGCCGAGTCGCTGCGGCGCCTGAAGCGACTGGCCGAGCAGCGCGCGTAACCCGCGCCCCCGCTGGTTGCGGCTCAGGCCGCAGGCGGCTCAAGCGCCTGCTCGAGCGCGACGTCTTGCGGCAGCTTGGCCTCGCGCAGGCCCTTGTAGGACGGATGGCGGAGCATGCGCTCGCGCGTCCACTCTCGAAACTCGACCTCGGCCACCAGTTCGGGGGCGACGAAGATAGCCCCGCGGGGCGGCTTGCCCAGCTCGAACGGACTGGCGGGACGCTCGAGCGGAGCCAGCAGGCCGGCCAGCCGCTGCAGCTCGGCCTCGTCGAAGCCAGTCCCCACCCGGCCGGCGTAGCGCAAGGGGCGACGCTCGGGCGATCCATCCGCCACGTCGTCATGGAAGCCCACCAGCAACGCTCCGATGCGCTCGCGGCGACGCCCCTCGCCGGGGAGCCAGCCGCCGATGACGAGCTCCTGGCGCAGTGAGTTCTTGATCTTCAGCCAGCTGGCCCCGCGGCGTCCGGGCTCGTAGGGGCTCGCCAAGCGCTTTGCCACGATGCCCTCCAGGCCCTGCTCCGCGCTGGCGTCGAGCAGGGGCTTGCCCTCGCCGCGATAGTAGGCGGGCACCTGCCATGCCGGGCCTTGCAGACCCGCGCGCTCGAGCAGCGCGCGCCGCTCCTCGTAGGGCAGCGACATCGTCACGCGCCCTTCGAGGTAGAGCACGTCGAAGATCACATAGACGGCCGGAACCTCGCGCGACCGGCGGCGGATCAGGCTCTCCGAGGTGAGATGCATGCGCTGCTGGAGGCGCTCGAAGCTCGGTCGCCCCTCGGCGTCGAAGGCGACGATCTCCCCGTCGAGGATGGCCGTTCGCGACCCCAGCGCCCGCCCGAGGTCTCGCAGCTCGGGGAATCGCGACATGAGGTCCTTGCGGTTGCGGCTCTCGATGCGCAGGCGCCCGGGTTGCCAGTACATGAGCGCGCGAATTCCGTCCCACTTGACCTCATACGCCCACGCGGTCTCGTCCCGGGGCAGCCGGCCGAGCCGCGCGAGCATGGGGGCGAGGCTCTCGGGCATCGGCTCCAGCCCGGGCTCGGGCGGATCCATGCGGTGGATCATCCAGTCCTTGCCCGCCTCTCCCTTCGGACCCGTGCGAAACAGGACGTAGCGGCCCCGCAGCCGCTCGCCATTGAAGTCGACGATGACCTTGCCGGGCTCGAACTTCTCGCACGCATACGTCCCGTGATCCCAAACGGTTACCTTCCCGGCGCCGTAGCTGCCGGGCGGGATCTCGCCCTCGAAATCGATGTAGGAGAGAGGGTGGTCCTCGGTGTGGATCGCCTTGCGATTCTGGCCCGGGTCCTCCGGGATGCCGTTGGGCACGGCCCACGAGACCAGCACACCGTCGCGCTCGAGGCGCAGGTCCCAGTGCAGGCGGCGAGCGTGGTGCTCGTGCACGACGAACCGCGCACCGTCGCCTGCCCCGGCGGCGTCCGTCGAGCCCGCAGGCTCGGGCGTCTTGTCGAAGTCGCGCTTGGCGTCGTACTCGGAGAGCTTGCGGGCCATGGAACACATCTTGCCCGACACCAGTGCGCCGCATGTCTGCGCGATGACTCGCCCCGAGCGCCGCCCGACAGACATCGTCGAGGACTCGGGGCGCGACAGTCGGCGCCTCTGACGACAAGTAGGACGCGTCAGCCCCACCCGCTTTGCGAGGACTCCGCAACGAAAGCGCGGACAGAGCGCGGAGTTCGCCCGTGGCCTCCGATCTCGTCCCTAGACTCGTCGCAACGAAATCGTTCGTCCCCGAAGAGGAGCGTGGCCACGGGCCGCGCCGTGTCTCAGGAGGCCACCCTATGAGTGGATTCGACATCAACAGTGTGACGGTATCCGGGAACCTGACCAAGGCCCCGGAGATGCGCTCGCTGCCCAGCGGCCAGACTGTCTGCGCCCTGCGCATCGCCCATAACGAGCGCTTCAAGGACCAGTCCGGCAACTGGGCCGACCGTCCCGCGTACTTCGACGTGAGCATCTGGAGCGGCCTCGGCGAGTGGATGGGTCGCAACCTTACGAAGGGCCAGAAGGTGGTGGTGTCAGGCCGCCTGAAGTGGCGCGAGTGGGAGACGCCCGAGGGTCAGAAGCGCCAAGCGGTCGAGATCTCGGCGGACAGCGTGGTGCCGGTGGTACGTGACGGCGACAGCGCCGGTAGCCGCTCGAATGGCTTCACACCTCAGTCGGATGTCCCTGCGGACACGAGCGATTTCCAGCCGGCCGGCGTGGGGAGCGGCGCTTCCACCGCCGACGACGACATTCCCTTCTAACAACGGGCTCTGGTCTCTGTGGCGCCACGCAGAGGCCAGCCACGACAGCGGTACAGGGCCCCGCGCGTCAAGCGCTTCGCGCGTCTCGATGCGCGGTCCTGCTACTGGCTCGGCTTCCTCATGGCGAACGGCTGTGTCAGTCGATCGCGGGAGCTTATCGTCGTTCTTCATCGCCAGGACGAGGGTCATCTCCAGTGCTTCCTGGAATTCTTGGGGTGCGCGGATCGTCCACTACGACCCGCGAACGACGGATTCGCCCGACGCCTCTCGATTGGCTCTGCCGCTCTTGCCCGTCGGCTCGAGCGACTCGGTATCACCCCGGGGCGGGCCGGATCGGAAGAGGCCGTCCTCGAGGCTCTCTCGCGTCCAGCCGGCATTTCTGGCGCGGCGTGGTCGATGGCGACGGGTCAATCCGGATAGATCGCGGCTCGGGCATACCGAGTCTGAGCGTCGTCGGAAGCCCAGCACTCATGCGCCAGCTTGCCGGCTTCCTCGGGGGGTGCTTCGTCGACGGGAGCCCGCCCGTCCCACACCGGCACGGACAAAGCTCGAAGGTGCTGCTGGTGAGCCTCCGCGGGCGTCGAGCGGTCGCGGCCATCCAGATCCTCTACGCCGACGCCTCGGATGCTCTCGCGCGGAAACGAGCCCGGGCTGACCGTGCGATGGCATGGCGTCCTCGGGTGATGGCCCGCTACCCCTGGTCGCGTTGGGGCAATGGCAAGCGGTGGACCTCCAGCGCGGCACCGACTACGAGGATCGGCGCCGCCTGTGGGAGGCGGGCAGGCGAGCGGCCCGCGGCAGCGGTCGACGCCTCGAGCTCCTGACGTAGACGAAACCGGGTGAGACTTCGGTTTCTGCATCGCGATTAGCGGCCTTCTCGGCATCCCGAGCGCTTAGCGGACGGCGACGGTGCCTTCCAGGCTCGCGCTGGGGCTTTCCGATCACTCGCTAGACTGCATGCCCGCGCCGGGGGCCCCGGCGTGCGTGCGATCCGAGGTACTCACCGTGGCCAAGCAGCACAACCGACGTAAACCCACACGCAGGCGTGACCGCAAGGGCGGTCCCGGGAGCGGCCGGCGCAAGCCGTGTCAGCACTGTCGGGACAAGGTCGAGCAGGTCGACTACAAGGACGCCGTGAGCCTGCGCAAGTTCATCTCCGACCGCGGCAAGATTCGCTCCCGCCGCATCACGGGCGCCTGCCGCCGCCACCAGAGCCAGATTGCCCGCGCCGTCAAGCGGGCCCGTGAGCTCGCCCTGCTGCCCTATGTCGCCGAGGGCAAGGATGATCGCGACCAAGAGCGCGGGCGCGACCGCGGCGACCGCCGCTGATCGCGACGCCCCGGCCGCGCTGACATGCCCCAGGCCATCCTTCTCCAGGACGTCGAGCAGCTCGGCGACCGCGGCACCGTCGTCGATGTCTCCTCCGGCTACCTGCGCAATTTCCTGATTCCGCGCAAGCTGGCCCAGCCCGCGACCACCGGCGCCCTCGAGGCTGCCCGCTCACGCATGGAGGCCGCCGAGCGCGCGCGCCAGGAGGCCGAGAGCAGGGCCGAGGAGCACGCCGCGTTGCTGACCAAGACGGTGCTGACCATCACCGCGCAGGCGGGCGACGACGGCCGGCTCTTCGGCTCGGTCACGAACCAGGACATCGTCGACGCGATCCGCGAGGCGCGCGGCATCCGGGTGGACAAGCGCAAGGTCCACCTCGAAGATCCGATCCGCAACGTGGGCACCCACATGGTCGTGATCGAGGTCTCCGACGGAGTCACGGCCACCGTCAAGACGATGGTCGTCGACGCGCGCTAGCGCCGCGGTCGACGGAGCAATACACAGATCAGCGGCGCTTCGCGGCGCTCCTGAGGAAAAACTCGCCAAGTGCGGCATGCCCTTGGACCGGGCGCCGGGGCGCGATCTATATTCGGCCGCGATGCTCAGTCCACGCCCGCGCACCTGATGGCCACCGTCGAGCGTCCGGCGGCGCCCGCAGCGCCGCCTCATAGCCTGGAGGCGGAGCGCTCCGTCCTCGGTGCCATCTTGCTCTCGGACCGGACCCTCTACGGGCTGGTCATCGAGGACGCGCTTCGCCCCGAGGACTTCTACCGCGAAGCGCACCGCATCGTCTACCAGGCGATGCTTGACCTCTACGAGCAGTCCGAGCCCGTCGACGAGCTCACGGTCCGCGAGCAGCTGCGCCAAGCCGGTCGCCTCGAGGAGGCCGGCGGGGAAGCCGGCGTCGCTGCGCTGGCCGGCAGCGTCCCCGCTGTCGCAAATCTGCGGCGCTACGCCCAGATCGTCAAGGAGAACGCGCTCATGCGCGACCTGCTCACGTGCAGCTTCGAGATTCAGGCGAGCGTGCTCGAGCATCAGGGAGCGCCCCGGGAGCTGATGGAGCGCGCGGAGCGCTCGATCCTCGAAGTTGCCCACGACGATCGTCGTCAGGACTTTCGCTCGATCGACGACATCCTCGACTCCGAGCTCGACAAGCTCCATCGACTGTCGACCGAGCACACGGCGCTGACGGGCACGCCGACCGGCTTCAAGGACCTCGACGAGCTCACGGGCGGCTTCCAGCCCGGCAACCTGGTGGTGATCGCCGCCCGGCCCTCGATGGGAAAGTCGGCGCTTGTCACCAACATCGCCGAGAATGCCGCGATCGACCATCACCGTTCGGTCGCACTGTTCTCGCTCGAGATGTCGGAGGCAGAGCTGGCGATGCGCTTCATCGCCTCCCAGGCCCGGGTCAAGGGAGACGACCTCAGCAAGGGCCGCGCCGAGAAGCGCTGGCCGAAGATCCTCGAGGCGAGCCAGCGGTTGGCGCAGGCGCCGATCTTCGTCGACGACTCCAGCGACGTCGGGATCCTGGAGGTTCGCGCCAAGGCTCGGCGCCTCCATACCCAGGCGCCCGGCGGCCTGGGTCTCATCATCGTCGACTACCTCCAGCTGATGCGCTCCGACCATAGGGTGGAGAACCGGGCCGAGCAAGTGGGTCAGATGAGCCGCGGCTTGAAGATCCTCGCGCGCGAGCTCGACGTGCCGGTGGTTGCGCTCTCCCAGCT
>JBBSIW010000163.1:0-5949 GCA_038231895.1 Solirubrobacterales bacterium
CAGGCCGAGGCGGCGCGCCGTCACGGGATCTCTGAGACGAGCATCGGCAAGTGGAAGGAGCAGTTCGTCTCGGGCGGCGGCGGCGGCCTGGAGCACGGCTCGAGCGCGGGCAAGCCGACTGGCCGCGAGGCGCGGCTGGTCGAAGAGATCGATGACCTCACGCGGGCTCTCGGGGAGGCGCACGTCGAGCTGCGCGCGATCAAGCGTGGCGGCCCGTCGGCGATGGGGTTTGGCTGAGCTCGACGCGCTCCGGGTCGAGCACGGCCTGACGATCGCCGCGTTCTGCCGGGCCGTCGGGCTGCCCGCCCGCACCTACTACGACCACCGTGCCCGCCACCACGCCGGCCATCAGGTTCGCGGTCCGTGGCCGACGCCGGCCCGGGACGGGATCCGCGCCGTCGTCGTCGAGCTGGCGTTGAAGTACCCGATGTGGGGACATCGCAAGATCGCCTGGCTGGCCCGCCACCAGCACGGCCTGCACATCGCCGACGCGACGTGCTTGCGGATCCTCCGTGAGGCCGGCCTGACCCTCCCGGTCGACTACGTCCGCGAGCGCCGCGACCTCGCTGGCGCGCGACGCGCGGCGTTCGTCGAGCTGCCCACGCGCCGCAACCGCGTCTGGCAGATGGACTTCTTCGAGCTCGAGACCTCGGGTGGCGGGACATGGCGCTCCGGTGACGTCATCGACTACGCGACCAAGCTCGTGCTCGCCGGGCCGGTCACCGCCACGCAGACCACCCACGACGCGATCGCCTCGGTCAAGCTCGCCCTCGACACCGCCAGCGAGCTGCTCGACCGGCCGCTGCTCGACGACCTCACCGAGCCCACGACCGGCGAGATCACCCCTGTCTTCCTGGTCACCGACAACGGCCCGTGCTTCAAGAGCGCGGGTTCGCCCGCTACGTCGACTCCCGGCCCGAGCTACGCACGTGCGCACACGACGGCGCTCCCCGCAGACCAACGGCGTCATCGAGCGCTACCACGGCGCGATCAAGATCGAAGCGCTCTGGCGCGAACTGCCGGCCGACGGCGCGCAGATGACGACGATGGTCGACGACTTCCGCGAGCTCTACAACCACGTCCGCCCGCACGAGACGCTCACCGGCGACCGCCCGATCGAGCGCTACCTCGCCGACCCCGACCGCACGCCTGCAGCCGAGCTCACCGCACCACTCCCAACGTGCCAACATGCGCGGATTCCTTGACGCGGGACAATCGCCTGACCCCGGGCGGGATCGAACCCCACGCCGAGCATGACAGCATCGCTGGCGTGTCAGAGCACGAGCCTGCCCTCGTCCGCTTTCGGGAAATCGAGCGCCAGCTCCCCGGGCTTCTCGACGCCCTGGTGGCGAGCCAGCCCTACAGGCGAGGCGAGAAACCGCCCGCGCCCGCGGTCGCCGGCGTCTACCTGTTCACCGAAGATGGAATCCACCGCTACGTGGGGCGGACGCGCAACGCGAATCGCCGTCTCGGTGAGCACGCGCGGCCAAGTTCGAAAGAGAACTCGGCCCCCTTCGCCTTCAACATCGCCAAGGCGGAGGCCCGGCACGGAGGGCTGGACGTGTCCGGCTCACGCAAGGCCGTCGCCGTGCTCCCGGGTTTCACGCCGCACTTCGCTGCTGCCAAACAGCGTGTGCGGGCGATGGAGTTCCGTGTTGTCGAGGTCGTGGACCCCGCCGTGTCCACCATCTTCGAAGTATACGCCTCGATCGCTCTGGGAACCGAGGGCGAGTTCAACCTCTTCGAGACGCACTAGCCCGAGGGGGTCAGGCCTCCGCCACCGCGGGAGCTTCCTCGTCGACGTCGACGATGACGCGAGCCTCCTTGCCGTCAAGGATCACCGTGGCGGGCACTGCTTGGAGCCCCGGCTCCCGGCTGAGTTCGGCGCGTGAGCGCAGAAACTCCTTCTCTGGCGGAGGAAGCTCGCGGAGCCCGTCGAACCGCGGGCTCTGAGGACCCCAGTGAAGTCTCCTCGTCTTGCCGGGTCCCGCGTTCCACGCCTTCTTGGGCCTATGGTTCGGGCTACTGAACAGGTATTCCCTCCACGCCGTCACGCTCTCTGCCAGATCATCCGAAAGATGGGTGAACAGCTCATTGACGTCGTCGAGCAGTTCCTGAGTGAGGTCGGAGTAGTGCCAGAACTGCGCGAGGTGCTTCTCGGGCGTCTCCGGCGGCATACGGAGTAGTGCGGCAGCGCAACGCGCGGCGATCTGGGCTGCTCGGTCAGCGACGAGCAGGTCCGGCAAAGCATCCGCGGGATCGCGCTCCGGATCACCGAGGATCTTGCGCGCTTGACGCACCTGCGCGTCACATGTCGTGTGAGCGCTCTTGTGCCAGGCGCGCACGTCCTGGCGTTCAGTATCGGTGAGCGGGTGTCCTGAAGTGATGTGCTCCTCGACAAGCCCCAACGCGTCCTCGGTCGTCTCCAGCTCGCTCGCCTTGTCTGCCACGTGACGGTCGACGATGTCTGCGACCCCACGCTCGATGTTCGACAGGCGGCCGCTGATCTCCACGAGGTAGTGCTGCTGCGTCGCGATGGCCATCGCCTGCCACGCGACGGCCGCTCCCGCCGCCGCCGATTTGGCCGCCTTCGCGCCCTTCGCTGCTGGTGCCGCCCCCTTCATCACCGGGATGTTCTCGGCGACCTGGCCAGTCTTGACGCTGCGCGCCTGAGGCAAGAGCTGGCCGCCCTTCTTGGTCTTCGTCAGTACGAGCTCGCCGGCCTCGAGCGCCTTCCTCGTGTCCGTTGAGGGATCGAGCACGACCGTCCACGGCTCCTTGCGACCCGCGAGGCGACCGAGCCCCTTGCGCACTTCCGGCATCCGTGCGAACTCCCGCAGACCCTCGGCGGCACCCGGGGGAAGGGGGACGGCCGGCCGGTCAAGGTCGTCGCCTCGCGTGGGCCCCGTCTCCGGGACCGGCGCATCCTCATGCGGTACAAGATCCTCGCTCACCACGCCTCCGATGACACGCTATGCAAGCCGGGCGTGGCTAGCAACGGGGTCGCTACGCAGCACTGTCCGGATGCCGCGGCAGGTAGAGCACCTCGGGAAGAAGATCGCGCAAGCGCCACTGGTCTTGATCACACGTGACGAGGGGCGCCCGATAGGACGCCGCCGTGGCGGCGATCCAGAGGTCATTGTCGCCCACCGTCAGCCCCTGTGTCTTGGTGGCCGGTCGCAGGCGTGCCCACTCGGCGAGCACATCGTCATCGAACGGAAGCTGGGCATACGCCTGCAGGCGTTGTTCCTCGCGTTCGATCCGCGGAGCTCCGAAGCCTCCTTCGACGTAGCCCGCGCGTGCCTCCGCCAAAGTGATGATGCTGATCGCCGCGCGGGCGCGATCGATTCGGGCCAGCACCGCGCCATCCCAGTGGGCAACGCGCTCCGGGCGGGTTCGGCGCTGGGCGACGGCGCCGACGAAGGAGGAATCACAGACAATGAGTTCCGGCGGCTCGGCTTCCGTCATTCGTCGCCGAACATGGCTGCCAGGTAGCGCTCGTCGGCATCGTCGCCGACCCACTCGTCGCCTTCGAGCGCGTCCAGGCCCTGCGGTGAGTCGATGCCCTGTCGCTCCAGCAGTACGTCGAGCGGCACACGCTCTGGCGTGAAGAGCTCGGTCTGGCGGCCCTGCACCACTGGCTCAATGGTCTCGACGTGCATCGAGCCCCGAAGCGGGCCGGTCAGGCGGCCTTCGCCGCCCGCCCAAACCACCTCGCCCAGCAGCGACCGCACCTTCGGTTCGAGCGCCTCTTCGTAGCGGCACGCCCACTCGACTCCGTCCCCAGATCTGATCGCCATGCGATCGGGCTCGAGGTTGACCGCGTGCAGGCGCCCGGAGACGGACTCGACCTCTGAGGGGCCGGTGGGCTGGGGGCGTGCGAGGCGTGCGAGGCGATCGCGGTCCAGCAGGACGGGCCCGTCTGGTGCGACCTCCTCAGGCAGGTCGAGTTCGATCGCTCCGTGCTCGCCGCAGGAGCGACGCGCGCGCTCCAGCGCGTCCACCACGTCCTCGGGCACCTCACGCTCGCGGGCCACATCGTTGACCAGGGCGGCGAGATTCGTGAGTGCGAGCGGCAGGTCGCCCAGCTCGAGTGCGTCCTCAGGCTCATCGAGTTGCTCCGGCACGAGCGTCGCGATCGCACTCCCTGTGTCCACCCGCACAAGCCGGAACGCCGACGCCGCCTCAGCTCGCCTCTCCGGGTGCCCGGCCTTGCGTGTCGCCGCGCCGCGCCGCGCGCGGTCGTAATCGCGCAACGCGCCGATGAACGCGTCGATGAACGACTCGAAGTCAGCCAGCGGGATGCCGCGCTCGGCGCGCTCGCCCGTGAGCGTGAGCTTCACCTGATGTTCGTTGCTGTGCGCCATCACGGGCCTCCTTTCGTCGCGGCTCGCCGGGACCCTCATCATTGCGCAGTCTCGGGCGGAGAGATGCAACGGGCTGTGGTGAGCCGGTCGCGCAGGCTGCCGGGTCGCTGACGGTAGTCCCCGTCGGCGGCGACTGGCCATCGGCTGTGAGCGGTTGCCGTGCCCCTTCGTCTCGGGCCCGGCGCGCGCGGGCCGCCGCCATCAGCGAGGCGCGTGGGCGAAGCGAGCAGCCGCAGACGCCGTATCGCCCGCTTCCTGACCGCGCCGCTTCCACGCGTGCGCCCGAGCCGGATCGCCGGGGTGCGGCGTTGACGGCGCGCGCCGAACTCCACGGCGACGAGGCCGACCTCTCCGGCGAGCACCACGATGCGCTGCTGCGCTCGATCAGGCGGGCCGTCCACGCGCCCGAGGCGCTGATCGAGGACGCCTGTCAGTTCGCCTGGACCCAGCTCATCTGCACACAGCCCGACCGCGGGCCGCGCCTGTTCGGATGGCTGCGAACCGTCGCGACTCACGAGGCCTACCGGCTCTCGCGCACCCAGCGGCGCGACACCGCGCTCGAAGAGCTCGCTGTGCCCGACGCCAACGGCGGCTCCTCCCCGGAAGGGTGGGAGGCGCTGATCGAGGGCCCGGTCGACCTCGACAGCCAGCTCGAGGCCAAGCGCGGGCTGAGCGTCCTCGCCTCGCTGCCCGAGCGCCAGCGTCGCTACCTCGCGCTGCTCGTCGCCGGCTACCGCTACCAGGAGATCGTCGAGCTGGCCGGCGTCACCTACACGAACGTCAACAAGCACCTGACCCGGGCGCGCGCCTCGGTCCGACGCGCCGAGCAGACCGCGTGAGAGCACACGGGCAGATGGCAACACGTTCCTCCTCGGGATTACGGATCGGGCCGTGCCCAGCCTGCGGCCGGCCGCACGAAGCCTGCAAGCCAGCTGATCGGGGAGCTCACGGATCGCGTCGGTGATCGCGTCGCGAACCGCCTCAGCGCCATGCCCGGTCAGCGCGCGGCCATTCTTGACCTTCGGGCCGTCGCGGCCGTCCATCGCCGGCAGGTGCAGCAGCATCGTGAAGCGGCTGCTGCGCTCGACCAAGGTGCCAATCGCAGAGCTGCCGAGCCCGAGGATCAGGTCGCCCTCCCAATGCCCGGGAACGGCGCGGTCCTCGGCTTCGGCGGGCCGCTGGCTGATCATGACCTCGTCGGTCACGAAGTGCTTGCCGCGCCCGAAGACACGGGCGCGGGGGACGCGCAGCGCCCTCCCGGTCCGCAGGCACGCGGTCAGCTCGCGCCGCAGCGCGCCGCGGCCCTGCACGTAGAGCGCCTGATAGATCGCCTCGTGGGAGATCCGCATCGACTCATCTTCAGGGAAGTCGACCTTCAGCCGATTGGAGATTTGCTCGGGACTCCACGCCGTTGCCCATCTGCGATCCCGCCGGCGCGGTTTGTTGCGGCCCTTCCAAGGGGCCGTCGCGGGCCCGGGCACCACCGTCCGGTCGGGCCGGCGGACCTGGCCAGCGAGCCGGTCCTGAACGTACTCGCGCAGTCTGTCGTCGGCGACAAGCTTCGCGGTCTTCGGCCGACGGG
>JBBSIW010000164.1:0-5886 GCA_038231895.1 Solirubrobacterales bacterium
GCTCGAGCTCGGTATCGACATCGGCGCCCTCGACGCCGCCGTGTGCGTCACCTTCCCCGGCACGGTGGCCTCGCTGCGCCAGATGTGGGGCCGCGCGGGACGACGAGGCCGCGGCCTGGCGGTCTACGTGGCCGGGGATGACGCACTGGACCAGTTCTTCTGCCGGCACCCCGACGAGTTCTTGGGGCGAGCCGTCGAGGCGGCCATCCTCGACCACGAATCCCAGGAGATACACCTCGCGCACCTGCGATGCGCCGCGCACGAGGGGCCGCTGACCGCGGAGGATGCCGACACGCTGGGCCCGCGCTGGCGCGGGTATGCCGAACGCCTCGTGACGCTGGGCGAGCTGCGCGAGCGCCAGGGCTCGTTCGTCCCTCGCCGGCCGCAGGACTACCCGGCGGCCGGCGTGTCGCTGCGCTCGGCCACCGGGGACTCTTTCGCGGTGATCGACGTCGGCTCAGGCGAGGTGCTGGGCACCATAGAGGCGGCTCGCGCCTTCTCGACCGCCCATCAGGGCGCCGTCTACCTGCACATGGGCCGGGCCTACGAGGTCCGCGAGCTCGACCTCGAGGCCCGCCAGGCCGTGGTCGTCCCCTTCGCCGGCGACTTCTACACCCAGCCCAAGCGCGAGACTGCCACCGAGATCGAGCGCCTGCTCGACCGCCGCGAGACGATGGGCGTGGTCCTGTCCTTTGGCCGCGTGGCCGTGACGGAGCTCGTGCTCGGCTACCAGCGCAAGCGGATCTCAGACCACGAGGTGATCGACTTCAACGCCGTTGACCTCCCCGAGACCACGTTCATGACCCAGGCCCTGTGGTACGAGGTGCCCGACCCCCTGCTCGAGGCCGACTTTCCGCGAGAGCGGCTGCTTGGCTCGCTGCACGCCGCCGAGCACAGCCAGATCGCGGTACTCCCGCTTCTCGCCATGTGCGACCGCTGGGACATCGGCGGCCTGTCCACGAACTTCCACCCTCAGACCGGCCGTCCCACCATCTTCATCTACGACGGCCACCCGGGCGGCGTCGGCATCACCCGCCAGGGGTTTCGCGCCTTCGAGACGCTCGTCGCCGACGCCCACCGCCTGATCGACGAATGCCCGTGCCGCGACGGCTGCCCGTCGTGCGTGCAATCACCGAAGTGCGGCAACCTCAACGAGCCGCTGGCCAAGGCGGGAGCGCGGGAGCTGATGGCGCGGATGCTCGAGCGCTAGCTCCGGGCGCCGTGAACCAACACTCTGGCCACGGCGTAGCCATCAAGGACTCCTCATGACGACCCTCGCCCGCATGAACCTGCTGCTGTTGGTCGCGCTCGCCGCGCACTCGGCCGACCACGCGCTCAATCAACCGACGCGGCACCTCGCCGCGGCCGTGGTGGTCCCCGGGCTCGTGGGCGCCGGCGTGACGATCGTTTCGCTTGCCTTCGCACTGGCTCGCAGCCCGCTCGCGGCGCCCCTCGCAGTGGCGCTCGGGTTCGGGCAGGCGATCGGGTTCGTGGTGGTCCACCTCCTGCCGCACTGGGGATCCTTCAGCGATCCGTACTCCCAGCTGTCGCTCAACGCGCTCTCGTGGGCGCTCGTGATCGCCCCGCTCGCAGCCGCTCTGGCCCTCGGCTTCGCCGGCCTGCGGACCCTGTCGCGGCCGTCGGCGGCCGCGACGTGACTCGCTAGCCTTTCGCCTCGCGGCGAGATAGCTCAGTTGGTAGAGCACACGACTGAAAATCGTGGTGTCCCCGGTTCGAGTCCGGGTCTCGCCATACGCTCGGAGACCTGTGGGCCCGGATCCTGGACAGCTTGGGCGTCCTCGTTTACCAAGCGGCGGAGAAACGGCGCGGTTCAGGTTCGCGGGGTCTCATCGCCGAGCACGGCCATGTCGGCCGTCTAGAAAGGGTTGCGCGTCGGGACGAGCGGATAGCGACGATGGCGGTGCCGAAACCCTCGGTCTCGATCCGATCTCCGAGAAACGTCATGCCCCGAGTTTGCGCGAAGCTACCGGGCGAATGTTGCGCCACTTCGGCAACGCAAAACCCCTCCCGCGCAGTTTGATCCGCGGGACGAGACGCCAAGACGCCACGGCGCCGATGAATTGGCGCGGCGGGTTCTCGCTTGGGTGAATGACCTTCGCCGCGAGCACCTGCTCGGCGATCATCTTGCGTGCCTCCCATCCGGTCGCATCCGTGAAGCCGAACACTGCGTGGTTGCTCGAGCGGTGCACGCTGGCCACTGCGTGGTCGAAGACGACACCTTGACCCTGCATAGCCGAACTGATGAGTTTGGCGATAGCTGGGTGATAGGGCTTCCGTCCCACGTGATCGCCTTCCTCGAGGCCTTCGACTCCGAGGCGTATCCGCTACTCGTCGCGTACTGACCAACTCGACCCGCTGGCGGGCGGCTGGGTTGCGAGCTCTTGCCTGGTGTGCTGAGCTCACCGGCAAGTGAGCAGCGACGAACCGTACCCGAGCTGGAAGTTCTATCCCTCTCGGAACCCCGCACCGACCTGGGTTGCCGGAGTCCGTGTAGGGCGTCGAGCGGCAGGGTCAGGTAGCGGTGACGCAGCTCGGTGGTGCACGCCGTGTCGCCGATGGCGATGGCGATGGCGGCGAGTTATTCGAAGATCAGCGCGAGGTCGTTGACCCCGACGTCAGGCGGATCGCCCGGTCGCCTGGGTGCGCGCGAACAGCTTCTCGTTGAGCTGCTGTGCGTAGGCGGCGTCGCGGTAGAGCTCGGCCGCCAGCGAGGAGCGGCGTCAACGCGTGGGTCTCGGCATCGACCGCGCGGTGCGTGAAGCTCGCAAGCGCGCCAAGTATAACCGGGTTATACTCCTACCAATGAAGACTGCCATTTCGCTTCCCGACCATACGTTTCACCGCGTCGATGATGCGGCCACGCGACTAGGGGTGTCGCGCAGCGAGTTCTTCGCGCGCGCGGCGGAGCGGTGGCTCGCTGTCCTAGAAGACGACGGGACCACCGAGGCGATCAATCGCGCCGTCGCCGGCGGTCGGTCGGACCACGCCTTCACGGACGCTGCCGCCACAGCCTTGGCCGCCGACGATCATTCCCGATGATGCGGGGCGAGGTCTGGTGGGCCGATCTTGGCCTGCCCAGGGGCTCGGCCCCGGCGCTGCGGCGCCCAGTGTTGATCATTAGCGCCGACCCGTACAACCGCTCCGAGCTGAGCACGGTCACGGTCACGGTTCTCACGACCAACGTCCGGCTCGCTTCCCTCCCAGGCAACGTCATGGTGCCAGCTGACACCGCCGATCTCGATGGCGACTCTGTCGTCAACGTTACGCAGATCGCGACCATCGATCGCGGGGTTCTGGAGGAGCGCATCGGCGCAATGCCGGACTGGCTGATGGTCCAGGTCGACGCCGGTCTCGGGCGCGCTCTTGCACTCGCTCGCCTCTGAACGGCCCCCACGCCCGCGCAGGGACTCGTGGCCGCGCCGGGGGCGCCAGTACGAGGCGCCGCTGAACGTGCAAGACACCTTCGTCCTCGCCACCGCGAGGGGTCCAAGAACACCCGGGTCGTGGGTCATTCGACCGCACGTCGGGACGTTGCCTCCGCGATCTCCTGTCTGGCAGCGGTCATACCCTGCCGGCATGCCTTCCCGCAATGAGCCGTGCCCGTGCGGCAGCGGCAGAAAGTACAAGCGCTGCTGTCTCGAGCGGCTCGAGGCCGTGGCACACGAGCTCCGCGAGCGCGACGAGTTGCTGGACGATGTGATCGCGTGGCTGAAGGACGAGCACGAGGAGACTCTCCACGAGGCGAGCAACGAAACCACGCTGATCCGCATGCTGCGTGGACCCATCGGGCGGAACATGAGCCTCGTCTGGGCGCTCAACGACTACGTACCGGCAGACGGCGGGCCCTCGCTGATGGCGCGCTACGCTGAGCGTCCGGAGCTCAGCCCGCCTGCTCGGGCGATCGCGCTTGGGCTCGTCGAAGCTCGATTGGACGTGTACCGCGTCCGCTCAACGGTGCCCGGCCTGTGGCTCGAGATCGAGCCCCTCACCGACGGCGTGCGACGACGCGTTGCGTGGCGGGACCGGCTGGAGCGTCTCCACATCGGCGAGATCCTGGTCACGCGAGTTGTTGACCACACCACCCTGGCAACGGCATGGGGGTCGGCGTGCGCTTCCCCGCCGACAGCGAGCGCGCTGGGCTGCACGACTCGCCGCATTGCCCGCGGCTCCTGCGGAGGCCGCGCTCACCGTTCTCGGCTTCCATCCCGACGATGCCGCCGAGCCGCTGCCGGATGGGATCGAGCTGCACACCCTGAGCTGGTCTATCGACGATGACGGCCGTGCTCGAGGCGCTCGAGCACGAGGACCTGTGGGAGAGCCTAGGCGAGGCGATCCCCAGCGGGTGGGCGTTCGCATGGCCCGAGGAGGCAATCTCCGGCGGCACCGACCTCGGCGGCTGGCACGAGCACGCTGGCGAGATCGAGGTCGCCCGGCTGATCGTTGGCGAGCGGGACCTCACCCTCGTCAGCGCCGACGGCGGGACGCTGCTCGAGATCGCGACCCACCTCGAGGCAAGCCTGCGCGGCTTGATCGCGCCGCGCTCCGACGCGCTCGCCGCGTGAGCTGCCCCCAAGGCACACGCTCGCCGATCTGCGCGATCGGCCTACGTGACGCTGCCGGTTTGGGCTCCGGAGCGCGCGCGTCGCCGAAGGGTCCACCTGAGCTGCGCGCGCGCCGCGGATCAACGATGACGGCGGCAGCGTCGCGGACGCTCGTCGCGTTCTGCTCATCCGGTTCGGAACTGTGCAGCTGCAGGTCTCCGCCGACTGCCGATGCGCAGGTCGCACAGCTCGCTGGCGCGCACGCCGGAGGGCGCGCGGAGATGCACGACGAGACGCTCGCCGACGACTACTTCAAGACCGTCGAGTTCTGCCCGATGCACAACTTCGATAGTTCGCTCGATGAGCGAGTCTCGCGTGGCACGCATTCCCAGGGTTGCGCTCGCCGGAACGCCCGGACGGATAGTGGTACGAAAACGAGCAGCAGCCCGGAGAGCCAGGCGAGTGTCCCGAGGGCCGGTGAGAGCGCCGGTCCGTGGCCGATGGTCAGGGCGCGAGCGGCGTCCACGACCAGTGTTACGGGGTTGACGTCTGCGAACGCGCGCACGACGCCGGGCATCGAGGAGGTGGGGACGAAGGCCGAGGAGGCGAACGTGAGGGGAAAGGCCCAGATGAACCCGGCCGACTGGGCGGTCTCGGGGTCGCGCACGGACAGCCCGATGAAGGCGCTGATCCACGAGAAGGCGTAGGGGAAGCCGAGCACGAGCGCGAAGGCCAGGCGAGGTCGAAGGCCGCTCGCTCGGCCGGAACCCGACGGCGACGCCGACGAGCACCATCAAGGTCAGCGTGAGGACGTTCATCGTCATGTCGGCGGCGGTGCGCCCGAGGAGGACGCCCGAGCGGGCGATCGGCAGGGAGCGGAAGCGGTCCACCACACCCGCCTTGATGTCCTCAGTGAGCCCCATGCCCGTGATCAGGGCGCCGAAGATCGCGGCCTGGGCGATGATCCCGGGCATCAGGAAGTCCACGTAGCCGACGCTGCCCGTCCTGATCGCCCCGCCGAAGACATAGCGGAAGAGCAGGACGAAGATCACCGGCTGCACGAAGGAGAAGACGATGTAGGTGGGCCGGCGCAGTGTCTTGCGCAGCTGGCGTCCAGCCATCACGCGACTGTCCACGAGAGTCTCCGCCAGGGTCAGGCGGCATGCCAGACCGATGGTGGACGAGGTCACGAGCAGTGCCGGCGGCAAATCCGGCCATGACCGCGCGCGCGTCTGGAGATGAGGGTCGCGATGCATGTGCTGCGCATCGGGGGAAACAGGTACGGGCCCGTTCTCAAGATCCGACACAAAGAGTTTCGCTAGCC
>JBBSIW010000165.1:0-5881 GCA_038231895.1 Solirubrobacterales bacterium
AGCAGACGCTGGCCACCGAGCTCGTCGGCCGCGGCGACCTGCTGCGCCCCGCCGACCACGACGGCCAAGACGCCCCCGTCCCCTTCGACGTCACCTGGCGTGTGCTCGAACCGGCGAGCATCGCGGTGCTCGACCGAAAAGCAGCGCAGGCCATCGGGCACTGGCCGGAGGCGATGGAGGTCGTGATCCGGGGAGCCGTGCGCCGCGCCCACACGCTCGCGGTCGTGCTCGCCGTCTCTCACCTGCGGCGGATCGACTCGCGGTTGCTGGTCATGCTGTGGTACCTCGCCGACCGCTGGGGCAAAGTGCGCGCCGACGGCGTCAACGTGCCGCTTGGGCTCACCCACCAGACACTGGGCCGTCTCGTTGGCGCCCAGCGTCCTTCTGTCACGACTGCGCTAAAGCAACTCCGCGAAGAGGGCAGGGTCACCCGCGCCCCCGACGGGACGTGGCTGCTGCACGGTGAGCCGCCTCACACGCTCGAACGGCTTCGCACGCAAACCGCGCCAGCCGGAGCTCGGTCCGGTGGCGCGAGCTCATAACCCGAACATACGGTCCGAACTTCGTACGAAAGCCTGATCCGGCGACAACGCGGATAAGCGTGCGTAATCATCGGACGCTGAAGTCGGCTTGATGGACGCTGCCACGCACCACGTTGATCTGAGCCCGATCGCTCAATGTCGCGTGCTGGTCGAGGACCCCGACTTGGTCGCCCAGCTCGCTCCGTTGCGGCCGCGAGGACACCGCCCGCGAGGACGGCGCGGCGGTCGCAGACTGCAGCGTGGCCGTTGGTCTGCGCAGCGGCTATCCGAATCGGACACTGTAGTCGGGGCCCGCCGTGCGCGACGGGCCCCGTAACTGTTGTCAAACAAACCACGGCAACTCACGCCGCCCGGCGGAGGCTAGCGTGCGACCCCCTGGTACGTCCATCAGGATGCCTGCTTCTGTCAGCGTCCTGACGGATTCACCGCGAATGGGGTATCCATCTAGTTCAGGTTGCGGCGCCAGGGTCGTTCGGCGGGTGGTAGAGCCAGGCTGGAGGGGTTGCTGCGCGGCCCGGTGGGTGCGGTGGGCCTGCGGCGCTTGGTGCCGGGGGCGACGAGCAGTTGGCGGTAGGTGATCGGCTCGGCGATGGCGGCCTGCTCGAGGAGGCGGTAGAAGAGCAGCCCGCGCGCCTGGGAGCGACGTCGGTTAAAGCGAAAGGCGAACTCATCGAGATATGCCTGCAAGTGAGTGGCTTGGATGGCGCCCTGGTGGGTGCCCAGCAGCCAGCGCTTGAGCAGACTGGCGATCCGGTGCACGTTGGGCATCGCGACGTGCGCGGGATCTTCGCCGCGTCTCATCACGATCCGGTCGTGCGTGTAGCCGTGGTCGGGCAGCGTCCAGTAGGCCTGCCAGCCGTCGGTGCGCACGGTCGATCCGCGCTCTACTGAGGCTTGCACGAACGCGATCAGGCTTGCCTTTGAGACGTCGGGGACGTGCAGCAGCCGGGTGCGCCCGATGCCCTTGGGCTCGTGGACCTCGACGGCGATTGCGACCCTTGCTTTCGTCTCGGTTTCCCGGCCCGTGGCGCCCTCTTTGTTGCCGCCGACGTAGGACTCGTCGACCTCGACGCGCCCCGCCAGACGCTCACGCCCGGGACGAACCATCGCGGCGCGGAAGCGGTGCAGCATGGCCCACGCCGTCTGATAGGAGCCAAGCCCCAGCACGCGCTGCAGCCCCAGAGCCGAGATCCCGTGCTTCTGGCTGGTCATCTGCCACGCGGCCGCGAACCACACCGTCAACGGCGTCCGCGTGCGATGAAAGATCGTTCCCGCGGTCGCCGAGGTCTGCCGGCCGCAGCCCGCACACTCACGGCGACCGCTGCTCAGCGCCCAACCCACTCCGCACCCGCACACCGGGCAAGACCAGCCCGCCGGCCAACGCAGCCAGTCCAGGTAGTCCACGCACGCCCCATCGTCCAAAAACCACGACCGAAACTCAGCGTAGGACCGCGGATAGTCCACACCGCCCACCGGAGCCATCTCCGCATGGTTCTACCTGAGTCAGATGGATACCCCCCTTCACCGCGAAACCGGCCAACCTTTGGGCTGTGGGTCGCTCGAGGGTTGTACTCGAAGCGGTCTCGCAGCGCGATCGTCGCGGCCTGAAGGAGCAGCGCGACCGCGTCGTCTTCGTCGAGCATCCAGTCCAGGTCCATGTCCTTGGTCGTGCGAGCGCCCGCGCCGAGTCGCAGCTCGAGCGCGAATCCGCCCTTGAGCGCCCATGCGTCCGGTGCGACCGCTTGCAAGCGCGCCAGGAGCCGTTCGAACGCGACACGCTTGCGCAAGTCGAGACAGTCCGACGCCATTGCTCTGCGCCTCCCTGAGTCGGGTCTTGAGCGCCGTACGAAACGCTGCAGGAGTTCGGTATCTCATCCTGCGTTCGGGTCCGGGACAGCGTTGAGCCGTGATCGCCATTGGGCGGGCAGCTCCGCCTCCAGTCGCCGGCGTGTCGTCAGTCCGCGCTGGATGGCCTGGCGGATCGCGAGGTCGGTCTGCTCGGTCCACCCACCGCTGCGCAGCAGATCTGCGATGGTGCGCTCGACGCTGGTCGCGGGGATGCTGAGCACCCGGCGTCGATGGCGCTGGTCGATCGGCCGGTCGCTGAAGTGGACTTGGACGCCGGGAGGGGCGCGCGACCCCCGCTTGGCTCGCGGCAAGGTCACATGAACCTCATCGGCGATCAGATCCGAGAGGTCCAGGAGCTCGAGAGCGCTCTGGTGGGAGACAACGGCGTCGGCGCGTGCGAGCGCGAGTCAGCCTGCGATCACGTGACCGTGGGCGGGCGTGGGAAAGCGCCGCATCCGGTAGACGCCATGCCCCAGACGTTCAAGCGCGCTGCTCCGAGTGGCGTGGTAGGACAGCGTGGAGCGCGGGACGCCAGCCTCCACGGCCTGGTGTGTGGCCAGGAACCCGCCCTGGCTCTCGACGATCTCGTACAGCCGATCCATCACCGAACCGTCACGAGAATCAACGAAGTCCTCGTAGGTATCCGTGACGGTGCCACGGCCTGGCGCGAATCAGGTGCGAATCTCGATTCCCCGCACCACAACGGTGCCGAAGGCGGGTTCGAGTCCCGTCGCTCCCGCTATTGACACCCCGCTTTGCCGACGGGCTTTCGGCAGTTTCGCTGGCCATCTTGAAGTAGGGCGCGAACGCGGGATGGGGCTTGACGGCGACGATGTGGCCGTTGTCTTGCCAGACGCGATCGAAGGACCAGCTCGCCGCGGTGAAGGGTCTCGTCACCGTGGCTGCCAGCGGCGCGCTCAGCGATGGCGCACAGCAAATCCAGTAGCTCGTCCCCGAGGCCGAAGCGGCGGACCCAGCTCAGCTCGGGTGCCAGCCGCAGGTTGACCAATCGAACGGTTGCGGCAACGCGCGGAGGCGCGCATCGTTGTCCTGCCACTCTCGGTTGATATGGCGGCCGATGACTACGGCAGCCACCCGGCCGGCCCCGGCCTGGCGCAGCGCGGCGGCGGCGCTCTGAGCGTTGGCGCCGGTCGTCCAGGTGTCGTCTATGACCAGCACCCGTTCGCCTTCGAGCGTGCGAGCAACGACATACTTCTCGCTGCTGTACGCGCGATCTGTGACGGATGCGGCAGACCGCGCCAGCAGACGCTCATAGCGGTCGCGCGTCGGCAGAACGATCTCGCCGCTGATGTGGCGTAGCGGATGACGCTCGTCGCGCAGGGGGTCGCTCGAGGGCACGGTCGTGACCACGTCAAACGCGGACACGCCAGCTGCACTGGCGATGCAGTGCTCGTGGTCCGCGAGGTAGCGCCATAGGACCGCGGCGAGCTCGATCTGCAGCCGTCGGGCCACGTCGCCACTCAGCCGCTTGTAGCCTGCGAGCGCGCGGTGGAGCTGCTCGTGCCCCACGCTGTAGGAGATCGGCGCCACGATGTCGAGCCAGCGTTCGGCGTTCTGGCACGCATAGCAGCGCCGGTAGCCATCCGTGAACGTGAAGCAGACTTGGCAGACCCCCGGTCCGGGCCGGGGGTTGAGCAGGAAGTTCGCATAGAGGTCGGTGAGCTCGGCGACGGTCGGCATGGAGCCGACCGCTAGGCAATGAGCGCGCCCGGCGAGGTCAGCCGGTCCACGAGCGTCGTGATCTCCTCAGGTGAGTCCACGACGTGCGTTCCGGGTCGCGCGGCGTACTCCCGCGCCCACTCGTGCTCGAGCTGCGACTCGAGGAGGAAGACCGGACGGCCGTGCTGGAGCGCGAAGCGGGCCTGCATACGGGCGCCGCTCGTCTGCGAAGCCTCGACCACGACGGTCGCAAGCGCGAAGCCGGACATGACCGCGTTACGCATAGGGAAGCTCCGCTTGGTCGGTGGCGCGTCGGGCCAGAACTGGGAGATCACGCCGCACTCCGTGGCGATCTTTCGCTGCAAGTCGGCGTTCTGCGCCGGGTAAGAGCGCCGCAGGCCGGTACCGATCACTGCGACCGTGCGCCCGCCGCGGTCGAGCGCCGCGACGTGAGCCGCCGTGTCGATCCCCGCGGCCAGGCCGCTGACGACGGTGTAGTCCATATCGACGAGGTGCTCGGCGATCGCGTGCGCCTGGCTGAGTCCGAGCTCCGAGGCGCTTCGTGTGCCCACGACCGCGATCGATCGGGCGTCACGCGCCTCGAGGCGCCCGGCGACGAACACGACTGGCGGACGGTCGTGGACCGAGCGCAGATTCTCGGGATACCCCGGGTCGAGCACGGTGAGCAAGCTCATGCCTTCTCGTTCCCACGCTCCGATCTCGGCCGAGATCGCTTCGAGGTCCGGCGCAGGGTGCTCGTCGCCGAACAACGCTGGCGCTCGCGCCTCGTTCGAGAGCTCTTCTTCGAGCACAGCAATGGCGCTCCCGGCATCCTCGAGCAGATCGGCGTACTCAGACCACGGACCCTTGCCGCTCCGAAGGAGCGAGACGACAGCGGCGAGTTCGGTGTGCGGCAGCATCAGCCTGAGCCTATCGATACGAACATGTGTTCGACAAGTGTACTTGACAGCGCGGTCGATTCTGCCTGCCCGCCCGGCGGTGCCCAATCCCCCTCACCCCCGAATCTCGATGGGGTGACAAACGCGGGTTCGAGTCCGTCGCTCCCGTTCTTGAGAAAAGGGGTGTAGCGGCTATTCCTCGACCAGCCGCCAGCCCGGCAACCCTGGCCTGGTGCCATCCCCTGGGCGGGTCGCAGCGGCCCAGGCGGGCCGGAGCCGTGGACGTTCGCGATCACGCTCCAACGCGGCCGGCGGCACGCGTGAGCGCGGACCGTCTGCTGGCGTTCAATGAGATGAAGGACACCAGATAATCGCGCCTGCCTAGCATCTTGACCGGCTCGACATCTTGCGCTGCGCGACTCCGCAGCGTAGTTTCACCAGGCTGATGGTGGAGGGGTTGCCAGAGGTTGGGGAGTTCGCTGCGGCGTTCCAGGAGTTCGTGCGCGCGATGACGGTGGCTGCGCGCCCCGGGGACTCGCCGTTTGCGACGCGCCTGCGGGAGCACCTGGGAGTGGACCCTCTGGAGTTGCCCTCCACGGTGGCGGACTTCGCTGCCACCGATCATCCCAACCTCCAGTTGGCACTGGAGTCGGTGCTGGCCGACGCGGAGGTTCTCGGCTACGCGGCGCCCCAGGCCGGGTTCGTGGACGTTGGCCTGAGCGAGCTGATGGCCGGCGAGGCGACGGGCGGGCCGGTCCGCATGGGGCCCGTTCAGTACACCGACGTGCAGGTCGGTGATGGTCGCGTGGTGCAGTGCATATCCACGGGCCTGTATCTCGCCCGCCGTGACGGCGTGCCGCTCGCGCTCGTATCCAGGAAGAGCCAGACTCCCTTCGGCGGGGGCAACCTGCG
>JBBSIW010000166.1:0-5867 GCA_038231895.1 Solirubrobacterales bacterium
CCCTGGATGCAGTTGTGCTTGGTGATCTGGCTCTCGGCGCCGAGGGCGCGCAGGTCGGCGAGCGACAGCGACAGCGGCCGCTCGACCAGACCCGAGACCTCGAGCCGGTAGCCGGCGAAGTCGTGCTCGGCCAGGCGCTGGTAGGCGGGGTCGGGCGGTGGGTAGCCGTTGACGCGAAAATACGGGGAGATGTCCGCGCGCGTGTAGCGCTGGCGGGAGCGCAGCGAACGTGACAGCAGCCGTTCGAAGGGGTTGACCAGCGTGCCGGTGAGCCGCTGCACGCGGCGGCGGTGACGCAGCGAGAAGACCGTGGCCGCAATGTTGATCGCAACGACGACCGCGAGCCCGGCGAGCCCGACCACGAGCGCCACGGTCGGGCTGGCATGCGCCGGGTCCGAGGCCAGCACGATGGAGGTGAGCCCACCGCCCAGCCCGTGCAGGATGACCATGATGGTGTGGACGACGACGAAGGCAGCGAACGCGCACAGGCCGAGGAAGTGCAGCGTGCGGGCGCCCTGCTTGCCGCCGAACAGGCGCGCGTAGCGCGGGAAGCGCCCGATCACCGACGGCGACATCGCGGCGCCGGTGGCGATCTGCAGCGGGGCGAGGAGGAAGACCACGCCGAAGTAGGCCAGCTGCTGTAGGGCCTCGTAGGCGTGGCCCGGCTTGGGCTCGGCGAGGTGCCCGTCGAGGTAGGTCGCCGCGGCGTGGAAGGCGTCGGGCACGACCGACCACGAGGTCGGCACGAGCCGCCGCCATTCGCCCGAGACGAACAGCAGCACGACATAGACGAGGCCGGTGAGCACCCAGAATTGGACGGTCATGAAGTGCCAGTGGCGCGCGAGCCCGAGGTTCTTGCGGCCGGGCAGCGCGATCAGCGGGGACCAGGACTCCTCCTCATCCAGCGAGGACCACGGGGTGCGCGCGTCCGCGCAGAACACCTTCTTGCTGAAGCGCACCAGCTCCCGGCCGGGTGGGCAGTGGTCGCTGAGGTAGAGCTTGGGCAGCGCACTGAGTACCTCGATGCCGCTGCGCGCCAGCAGCGTGAGGAAGAGGAGGTTCAGGAAGTGGGTGACCGCCACCCACACCGGTATGTGCAGCTCAGGCATGGCTGCGCGCGGCCCGCGCGGCGAGGGGCGCGGCGAGTCGCTTGCTGTCGAGGCGCTCCGCGAGCCGGGAGGCGAGCGCCATGATGGTCAGCGCCGGGTTGGCGGAGCCCTGGGTGGGCATCACGCTGCCGTCGGCGATGAACAGGTTGGGGACGTCCCAGGCGCGGTGGTCTGAGTCGATGACGCTGGTCTCGGGGCTGGTGCCCATGCGGCAGCCGCCGACGAGGTGGGCGTAGCGGTCGATGCTCAGCGTGTCCTGGGCGCCGGCCGCCTCCCAGATGCTGTTGAGCACCTGCTTGGCGTGGGCGATGTTGGCGCGGTCGTTGTCGGACTGGGTGTAGTCCAGCCGCGCGATCGGCATCCCGTGCCGGTCGGTCTCCCCGGCGAGGGTGACGCGGTTGTCGGGGTGCGGGAGCAGCTCGTTGAGCACGCCGAGCGTGAACCAGTGGTTGTAGTCGCGCATGTACTCGCGCAGCGCCTGGCCCCAGTGCCCGTCGGCGAGGACGTGCTCGGCCCACCCGATCGGCAGCGGTCCGACGGTCTGGATCGAGAACCCGCGTGCGAACCCGCGGGTCTCGTCGGTCTCATAGAACTGCTCGGAGGAGATCTCCGGCGGCGGCGCCTTGTACTGGCGCAGCAGGTCTCCGAAGCGCCCGGCGACCTGGGGGGCGCCCTGGACCATGATGTAGCGCCCGAGTTGATCGTGCGCGTTGGCCAGCCCGTCGGGCCAGCGGGCGCTGGTGGAGTGCAGCAGCAGCCGTGGAGTCTCGATCGAGTAGCCGGCCACGGCGACTGCCCCGGCGCGCTGGAAGCGCTCGCGCCCGTCGCGCATGTAGGTCACCCCTGTGCAGCGGCCTGCCTCGTCGATCTCGATCCGCACGGCGTGGGAGTCGGCGCGGACCTCGACGCCGTGGGCGAGCGCGTCGGGCAGGTGGGTGATCAGCGGGGAGGCCTTCGCGTTTACCTTGCAGCCCTGTAGGCAGAAGCCGCGGTAGATGCAGTGCGGACGGTTGCCGAACACGCCGTTGGGGATCGCCACCGGCCCGACGCGCATCTCGATCCCCACCGCGCGGGCGCCGGCGCGGGCGCGGTCGGCGCCGCCGGAGATCGGGTGCGCGGCGTGGGGGTAGCGGTGCGGGTCACCCCACGGCCAGTCCTGCCCCGCGACCGGCAGCTCCTGCTCGACGCGCTCGTAATGCGCCTTGAGCTGCCGGTAGGTGATCGGCCAGTCGGCGCCGACGCCATCTTGCGTGCGGGTGTCGAAGTCAGAGGGGTGAAAGCGCGGCGTGTAGCCGGCGTAGTGGACCATCGAGCCGCCGACGCCGTGCCCGGAGTTGTTCTTGCCCAGCTCGACCGGGTCCTCGCCGCCGATCATGCGCTTGGCCGTCCAGTACAGCCTGTGGCTGCCGGCCTCGTCGGAGACCCAGTCGCGGTCGGGATCCCAGAACGGCCCGGACTCCAGGATCACGATCCGCCAGCCGCTCCGCGCGAGGCGCTGCGCGAGAGTGGTGCCGCCCGCGCCGGCGCCGACGATCAGCAGGTCGAGCTCATCGTCCTCGCGGTAGGTGGCCATCGTCGCGCGGCCGGGCAGGCCGCGCTCGTGCACGTCGAGCAGGAACCGCGAGTCGTTCTCGACCGGCCCGACGGCGCCCTTGGCCAGCCGCTTGACCGCCGTCGTCACGGCATTCCTCGGCGCTCGACGTCCTCGACGGGGTCGGGGCCGAACGCCTCGTGGGCCTCGTGGGGCTCGGCGCCGGTGGGGCCTTCGGCGAGGCGCATGTAGCCGCGCGGGTAGGCGGGGCCGCCGAACCCGATCTCATTCCACGCCCAGGGGTGCGCGTAGAACGCCGACAGCACCGAGCGCATCACCACGGCCCACGCAGAGCTCGCTGGCAGCTCGTCCCACACCCCGCCCGAGAGCGTCCCGTCGGCGAACGCGCCGACGATGTCGCGCTGTGTCGGCTCGTCGGCGCGCGCGAACGACGCACCGGCGCGGAGATGGGCGGCTTGGTCGAGGCCGCGGGCGACCTGCCGCCAGGTGTCGCGGTCGTCGGGCAGGCCGACGTGCTGGAATCCATCGAGTCGCCCGGCGTGCAGCTTGTCGTCGACGAAGCTCATGACCGGGATGCGCGGCTCTGCGTCCTGGGCGAGGACGACGTCGCAGAACGCGCACAGGCACGCGAACTCGTCCGTGGTGAAGAACCGCCGCGCTGGGACGTCGTCAACGCGAGAGCGGACGAGGCGGCGGGTGATCGGGTCCCAGTGCTCGGCGTCGGCGAGCACGTCGTGGTCGGGATAGCGGCCGTGCATCTGGGGCGTGATCCCGCGGCGCTGACGGGGCAGGCCGGCCGGGCCGGGCGGCTGGCGATCGGGACGCCGGTTGGGCAGATGCCCACCCTCGCGGAAGCTCCCAGCCACCGCTCAACGCTCCCGACGCATGACGGCGGCGGCCAGGCCGATCGCGCCGACCATGGTCAGCGAGCCGGGAGCCAGCAGCGGCGGCCCCATGACCACGTTGTAGGAGGCTTCGCGCAGCCCGCCCGGCTTGCGCGCGATGCCCCGCAGGTGCAGATACACCCCCAGGCTCCCGTTGGCGATGTACAGCGCGGACATGGCCGGCAGCCACGTCCGGGCCGCGCGCTCGCAGACCACGCCGGCCACGCCGGCCGCAGCCAGCGCCGGGGAGAGCACGACCGGGGTCCACATCCACTTGTTCCCAAACGAGCCGCCGTAGTGGTTGACGTAGACCTCGGCGCCCAGTGGCAGCGCCGCCGCGGCGGTCGCGCCGGACAGCAGCCGCTGGGCGCGGCCGCGGCGCAGGTTGCGGATCAGGCCAGTACGGGTCAGCGACACGAGGCCTCCTCAGGCCGCGAACGCTTCGGCGTCAGCGGTCTTGAGCTCGATGCCCAGGCCCGGTCGAGCCGCGTCCGGGCGCAGCGCGCCCTCCACCGGCGACAGCGCCCCGTCGAAGAGCATCTGCTCGATGCGGGCGTGGTCGTGGAAGTACTCCAGGTGGCGCAGCGGCCCGACCGCGCAGCAGGCGTGCGCGTGCAGCTGCGGGGCGCAGTGCGCCGAGAGCTCGACCTGGTGGGCCTGGCAGAGCGCCGCGACGGCCAGCAGGCCGGTGATCCCGCCGCAACGCGTGGCGTCGGCCTGCTGGACGTCGACCGCGCCCGCGGCGAGCATGCGCCGAAAGTAGGAGGGTTCATAGCCGTACTCGCCCGCCGCGATGTCCATCCCCGCCGGCGCGCGATCGCGCAGCAGCCGCAGCCCGTCGAGGTCCTCGGAGGAGACCGGCTCCTCGAACCAGCTCACCCCGTGCTCGGCGAAGCGCTCGGCCTGTGCCAGCGCCTGCTTGCGTGCGTAGGCGCCGTTGGCGTCCACGAACAAAGCGACGCCATCGCCGATCGCCTCCCGAGCGGCCCCAACCCGCGCGACGTCCTCGCCGGGGAGGCTGCCGATCTTCATCTTCACGCGCGGGATCCCCGCCTGCACCCAGTCGGCCAGCTGCTGCTGCAGGCGCTGGGTGCTGTAGCTGGTGAACCCGCCGCTGCCATAGATCGGGACCTGCTCATGCACCGCGCCGAGCAGCGTCGCGAGCGACAGCCCGAGCAGCCGTGCCTTGAGGTCCCACAGCGCGACGTCGACCGCGCTGATCGCCATCGCCGCGATGCCGGGGCGCCCGAGGTTGCGGACCGCCCGGGTCATCGCCCACCACGCGCGCTGCGGCGCCAGCGCGCAGGCGCCGCCGACCGCGCCGGCGAGGTGCTCCTCGATCAGCCTGGCGGTGGCGAGGTCGGCGTAGCTGTAGCCGATGCCACGCTCGCCGCCGGCTCGGACATGGACGACGACGATCGTGGTGGCCTGCCAGGCGAACGTGCCGTCGGCCTCGGGCGCGTCGGTGGGGACGGTGTAGGCGGCAACCGCGACCTCCTCGACCAGCGCCTCCGGGCGCAGGACGTGGCTGGTGGCGGTCATCGGCCGGGCAGGAACTCTTCGAGCTTGCCCTTGGCGGCCTGCTTGACGATCTGCGCGGCGCTGGGATCGCCATGCACCAGCGCGGAGGTGAGCGCCTTGGCCTGCTCGATCGTGATGTGCGGCGGCAGCGGCGGCACGTCGGGGTCGGTGATCGCCTCCAGCACCACCGGCCGTTCTGCCGCGAAGGCCTGCTCCCACGCCGCGCCGAGCTGGTCGGGGTCATCGACGCGGATGCCCGTCAGGCCGATCAGCTCGGCGTAGCGGGCATAGGGGAAGTCGGGCAGCTGCTGGGATGCCTCATAGCGCGGGTCGCCCTCCATCGCGCGCTGCTCCCACGTCACCTGGTTGAGATCGTTGTTGTGCAGCACGAGCACGATCAGCCGCGGGTCGCTCCAGCGCTCCCAGTACTTGGCGATCGTGACCAGCTCGCCGTTGCCGTTCATCTGCATCGCGCCGTCGCCGACCAGCGCGATCACCGGCCGGTCGGGATGCGCGAACTTCGCCGCGATCGCGTACGGCACCCCGGGCCCCATCGTGGCCAGCGTCCCCGACAGCGACGCCATCATCCCGTCGCGCACGCGCACGTCACGCGCGAACCAGTTCGCCGACGAGCCCGAGTCCGAGGTGAGGATGGCGCGGTCGGGCAGCCGCTGGGAGAGCTCCCAGAACACGCGCTGCGGGTTGATCGGGTCCGCGCTGTTGTGCGCGCGGGTCTCCATCAGCTTCCACCACTTGCCGACCTCACGCGTGATCTCCTCCTGCCAGGACCGGTCGGCCTTA
>JBBSIW010000167.1:0-5842 GCA_038231895.1 Solirubrobacterales bacterium
CCTGGCGACCTTCGGGTAGTCGGCGGGCAGCATCACGTACTCGCCCTTGATCTGGGGCTTGTCGATCTCCAGCCGCTCGCTGAGACGAGTCAGGACGTCGTCGAGCTTCTCGCGGTCCGCTCCGGGTGAGATGTTCCAAGCCGCCGGCACCTCCATGGCGGGCATCGTAGCCGCTGCAGCTCTGATGAGTGTGATGCGTTAGCCTCGCATCATGCGCACCACAGTGTCAGTCGATGACAATCTTCTCGCTGCGGCCAGACGACGTGGCCGAGAACGTGGGCAGACCCTCGGACAGGTCGTCGAGGACGCGTTGCGCCGCGAGCTGGCTCCTGTTGCCCAGGAGGAGGAAGTGGCCCTTCCCGTCTTCCGGGGCGGAGGCGGCGTACGCTCCGGGGTTGACGTCACGAGCAATCGCGGTATCCGCGAGGCGCTGGATGAGGGTCGAGCCCTCGACGAGCTCCGGTGAAGCTGCTCGATGTCAACGTCGTTCTCGCGGCCTCTCGCGACGATCATCCCCACTTCCAGATCGCGCGCCCATACCTCGACCGGCTGCTCGCCGCCGGCGACCGGTTCTCGGTCACGGACCTCGTCGCGGGATCCTACCTCCGCGTTGCGACCAACCGCCGGATCTTCGTGCCCCCGACGCCGGTCGATCAGGCGTTCGGTTACCTCCGCGCACTGCGAGCCCAGCCGGCGCACCTCCTCGTCGGGCCCGGGCCCGCCCACCTCGAACTGCTCGAGCGAATCGCGTCCACCGCGGACGCGCTCGGCGACCTCATGCCCGACGCCCAACTCGCCGCCGTGGCGATCGAGCACGCGTGCGAGATCGTGTCCTTCGACCGCGACTTCGCTCGCTTCGGCGACCTCCGCTGGTCGTTGCCGGGCTGACCTCGCCCGCGGGCCGTGACCGTCCTCTACTCACTGGCCCTGCTCGTCAGCGCTGCGCTCCTGTTCCTGCTCGAGCCGATGGTGGGCAAGTTCGTGCTGCCCCTGCTCGGCTCGGCGCCCGAGGTATGGCCCACGACCGTTCTCTTCTTCCAGGCCGCGCTGCTCGCAGGCTACGGCTTCGCTCATCTCACCAGCCGCCTCCCGGCACGCCGGCAGGCGCTCCTGCAGCTCGGCATGCTGCTCGTCGCCGTGGCGGTACTGCCGATCGGCGTGCCTCACTCCATCGCCCCCCGCAGCGAGCATCCGGTCCTCTGGCTCGTCGCGCTGCTGGCCACGACCGCCGGGCTGCCGTTCTTCGCGCTCGCCGCGCTCGGCCCGATGCTGCAGCGGTGGCTCGCCGGCACGCGCCACCGAGCCGCGCGCGACCCCTACTTCCTGTTCGCCGCGAGCAACGGCGGCAGCCTGCTCGGGCTGCTCGCCTACCCGCTGCTGATCGAGCCCCAGCTGTCGCTCGGTGCGCAGGGCACCGTGTGGAGCATCGGCTATGTGCTGGCCGGCGTCCTGGTCCTCGCCAGCGCCGTCGCGCTCTGGCTCCAGCCGCGCGAGCCGGGCGCGGGCGAGCCGGTGGAGCGCGAGCGCGTGGACTGGCGACGGCGTCTGCGCTGGCTGGCGCTCGCGGCGGTGCCCTCGAGCCTGGTGCTGGGGACGACGACCTACCTGACCCGCGACGTAAGCCCGGTCCCCCTGCTGTGGGTGGTGCCGCTCGCCCTCTACCTGCTCACGTTCGTCATCGCGTTTGCCCCCTGGGCGAAGCCAGATGGTCTCGTGGTGCTGGGCCGCCGCGTGCTGCCACTTGCCGCGATCGCCGTGGCCTACACGCTCATCATCCGCGCGCAGAGCCCGCTCGTCGTGCTGTTGATCCTGCACCTGGTGGGGCTCGTGAGCGCTGGCCTGCTCTGCCACGGCCGTCTGGCCGCCGATCGCCCCGGGACCACGCGGCTGACCGAGTTCTACCTGTGGCTGGCCCTCGGCGGCGCGCTCGGCGGGGCCTTCAACGCCGTGATCTCGCCCCTGGTCTTTCCCGGCCTGGTGGAGTACCCGCTCGCGATCGTGGCGGCCTGCCTGCTTCGTCCCGCGCCGCCAAAGACCCGACCGGACCTGCTCGAGTTCTTCTTCGACGATGCGCGGCCCACGCGGTGGATGGATCTGGTCGTCCCGGTCCTGCTGGGCGGCGCCGTCGCAGTCGCCTTGCAGGCGACCGGGCAGTCGAGCCCGGCGCAGAGCGCGGTGGTCGGCGTGGCCTGCGGGTTGGCGCTCAACCTGTCGCGCCGCCCGGTGCGATTCGGTCTCGCCATCGGCGCGATCTTCCTGGCCGCTTCGATCGCCGGCGCCCACGGCGGCCGGGTGCTCGACCGGGAGCGCAGCTTCTTTGGCATCTACCGCGTGGTGGCGAGCGAGCACGGCAGGAAGCACGAGCTCTACTCCGGCACGACCCTGCACGGGGCCGAGCGGATGGGCTCGCAGCCTCCGGCAGCCATCAGCTACTACAGCCGCTCCGGCCCTGCCGGCCAGGCCTTTGCCGAGCTTCCGCCGGCGGCGACGAGCCGGGTGGCCGCGGTGGGGCTGGGCGCGGGGTCGCTTGCCTGCCTTCAGCGTCCCGGCAGCGCGCTGACGTTCTTCGAGATCGATCCGGCAGTCGTGCGGATCGCGCGCAACCCGCACTTCTTCACCTTCCTGCGCGACTGTCCCGTGCGCGCGAAAATCGTGACCGGCGACGGCCGGCGCTCACTCGAGCACGAGCCCAGGGGCCGGTTCGGCCTCGTGGTGGTGGACGCCTTCAACTCGGATGCGATTCCGCTGCACCTCATCACCCGCCAGGCGCTCGCGCTCTACCTGTCCCGTACGGCCCCCGGCGGGTCGCTGCTGTTTCACTTGACGAACCGCTACCTGGACCTCGAGCCCGTGCTCGGCAACATCGCAGCAGAGCTCCATGTGAGCTGCCGCACGCGCAGGTACAAGCCCCGCGCGGCCGAGCGCGGCCGCGGGTATGAACCGTCGCGATGGGCGCTGCTCGCTCGTCGCCCCGCCGACCTTGGCGCGATCAGTCGCGATCCGCGCTGGACCACGTGCGCCACCAACCCATCCGCCCGGACGTGGCGCGACGACTACTCGAGCCCCCTGAGCGTGATCGACTGGGGGTGAAACGCGGCGCCCGCGCCCATCGAGGCCCGGTGGTTCGATTGACGGACTGTACGCGTCCGAAACCCTGACCACTGCTCACCGGGCCGCGCTGTCTGAGGCAGACGCGAGAAAGCGGACGACCTCCTCCCCGTCCGCCTCGAGCGCAGCCTCGTCCCGGCGAGCGAGACCTGCGAAGGGCTCGAGCTCGATCTCGCCGCGGGTCATGCGCCAGGTGGCCACCCCACGGCCGCGCACGAGCGCGAACGGACGAAACAGGCCATTGACGGTGACTAGGGCCTGTTGTGAGCCCAGGAGCGGCTCGCGGGAGGTCCAGCCCAGCAGGATCGGGTCAAAGGAGCCCAGCAGGCGCGGGCGAGGCAGCTCTCCATCGGGCGGGCGCGCGGCGAGGTCGAGCAGCCCGTCGCTGCGCTGGTGAAGCTCGGACGCGATCCCGTGGAGCCCGGCGCGGACATCACGGAGAGGCAGGCCCGCCCACTTCGCGAGGTCACGGTCGCTTGCCGGGCCATGGCCTGCGAGGTAGCGGCGGGCCAGCTCCGACAATGCGCGCTCACGATCCACCAGCTGAGGCGCTCCCAGCCAATCGACGACCAGTGCGTAGGCGTGGCGACCCGCGATCATCGGACCCCGTAGGACCAGGCCGCGCAGCGAGGCCAGCACGAGCAGGTGGACCAGCGCCTGATCCTGCGTGCGAACGCCCGCGGCGGCGACTCGCTCGGCAAGTTGCTCGCGGGTGAGCGGGCCGTCTGAGGCCAGCGATCGCTCGATTGCGGCAACCCCGCGATCGGCCGCGCTTGGATCCACACCCTCCTGGGCGAGCCGCCGGGCGTTGCCGGTGAACAGCGGCGGCGTCGTGAGCGCATGGAGCCAGCCGTAGTCCTCGCTGCGCACCAGATGCAGGGTCCCCCGATTGAGCCACGTGATGACCAGCGAGCGCTCGTGGGTCAGAGCACGGTCGACGTCCGCGGCGGTCAGGCCCTCGCTGCGCGCCCGGACAGCCAGGCGCAGGCCCCGCTGGTCCTGCCCCTGCACTGCCAACAGCCGCTGCGCGACACCCTCCGGATCGCCGGCCGGCGGGCCAGCGAGGAGCTGCGCCGTCAGCCGCCTGACGATCACGCCCGGAGCCATAGTCATGTTTTCACCAGGGGTCAGCAAACCAGACAGGTGCGCGGCGGGTGCGCGTTCGCGGCGCCGCTCCCGTACGGGTGCGATCATGTACGACCGCACGCAAAAAACCCTACGGAGGTGAGCACGATGAAGGTGTACGGGCCGCCTGTTTCGACCAGCCCCGAAACGATCAAGCAGTTCGGGGAGCTCGCCGATCGCGGTGGCGACGCACGCGCCGCTGCCCAGACCTGGACCGACGCCGGGTTCGACGACCCGGTCGCGGCAAAGTGGCTCGAGGCGCGCTGCTTCGATCCCGAGGCTGCACGCGCGTTGGCCGACATGGGCGTGACGCCAAAGCAGGCGTCCCACAAGACCCGCGACGGCGGTGGCGAGTATCGCGATACGATCGCCTACAAGGTCGCCAATGGCGATCTGACGACCCGCCAGGGCGCGGCGCGGTGCCTGTCGAGCCGGTGACTCAAGGGGCCGGGCCGGCGCGGGGGGGCGCGGCGTGTCGGATGAACTTCCGACAGCCGCACCTGCTCCCGCAAGCCGGGATCGAGTCGGGGGGAACCAACCGCCAATCTGGATCCCAGCGGAGTCTTGCTCATACCCGCGATGGGGCACACCTACACGTGTGAGATAAGCCGCCCAGCTCGGGTCAGCAGCTGGTGGAGTGACCGCCAGCGTTTGCCGGTCACTCCACTAGACCGGGTTAGCGACGGAGCGCTCTTTGTCAACGTCCTCCTCCGGGACCACGAGGATCGCCCCCTCGCCTGTGGCGTACGCCTCCTCGCCGTGTTGAACGATGTCCATCCCCAGGGCCTCCTCGTGCTCCGTCGCGCGCAGCGGCATGACGAGTGCGAGCCCTCGCAGGATCACGAACGTCGCCACGTAGGCGTAGGCCGGAGCTGCCACCGCCGCCATCACCTGCCAGCCCAACTGGCCCAGATCCCCGTAGACGAACCCGTTCGACACTCCGTTCCACGACAGCTGGGCGAAGAAGCCGATGAAGAGGATCCCCGTCAGGCCCGCGAGGCCGTGCGCGGCGAGCACGTCGAGCGTCTCGTCCAGCCGCGTGCGCGGCCGCCAGACGATGAACGCGTAGCTCGGCAGCGCGGCGATCACGCCGAGCGCCATGGCCCAGGTCGGACTGATGAAGCCGGCAGCCGGCGTGATGCCGACGCAGCCGACGATGATGGCGGTCGCCGCGCCGATCGCGGTGACCCGGCCCCCGCGCACGAGATCGAGCACGAACCAGACGACGAGGGTGCAGGCCGGGCACAGCAACGTGTTGATGAAGGCGAGCACGCCCGGGTTGCCCGTCGAGTAGCCGCTGCCCCCGTTGAAGCCGAACCACCCGAACCAGAGGAGGCCGGCGCCCAGGAGGACATAGACCGCGTTGTGGGGCAGAAGCGCTTGGCGCCCGTAGTTGCTTCGTTCTCGAACCACCAGCGCCGCCGCTAGCGCCGAGAAGCCCGACCCCATCTCCACCGGGACGCCGCCGGCGAAGTCGAGGGCTCCGTTCTGCTGCAGCCACCCACCGCCCCACACCCAGTGGGCGAGCACCGCGAAGACGAGCACTGACCACAGTCCCGCGAAGACGAGGAACGGCGCGAAGCGCATTCGCTCCACGACGGCGCCCGAC
>JBBSIW010000168.1:0-5825 GCA_038231895.1 Solirubrobacterales bacterium
ATCACCCGGGCGGCGCGATGACGGCGCTCGCCGAGCCCTGGGCAGGGGCCTACCGGCCGTTGCGGGCGCGAACCCTGTTGGCCCAGCTGGTCTTGCTCGTGGTCGTGGAGGTCCTGCTCTTTCACAGCTACCGCGACCACGAGGCGGATTTTCACTGGGCCGCGCACTTCCTCGTCGGTCTGAGCGCCGCAGCCCTGGTCAACCTCGCCTGGCTGGCGATCAAGGGGGCGCCCGCCCGCGGGCTGCTCATCTCGATACTCCTGGCCCATCTCTTCGCCATGGCCCCCGACCTCATCTTCAACGCCGGCGTGGCGCACGCACCGTGGATGAACCTCTTCCTAGGTCACATCTGGGTGCACTACATCCCCGGGGGGAACACCACGCTGCTGGGCATCGCCCTGCTCGCCTCAGGCGCCTACGCCGGTTGCCTGGCAGGCTGGCTACAGGCGCGGACCATCGAGGCCGACGCGGGCCTGGCGCCGGGCATCGGGATCGGTGGGGGCGCCCTGATCGCAGCGCAACGCAGCCCGCGGACCACCCCACTGGCCCACGTCCACTACGGCCCGGAGCGCCCGCCCGACCTGCTTCTCCTGCACGGACTGGCCGCCTCACACGAAGTCTGGGAGCCGGTCGCCCACGAGCTCGCCTCCCGGAAACTCAGCGTCATCGTCCCCGACCTGCTCGGCTTCGGCGGATCGCGTCGCATCGGGACGTCCTTTCACCTCGACGATCACGTCGATGGGCTCCGGAGTCTGCTCGACGAACACCAGGCAGACCAGCCCGTCCTCGTCGGGCATTCCTTCGGCTGTGCTGTCGCTGCGGCGCTCGCGCACGCCGAACCTGAGCGCGTGGACGCTCTCGTGCTCGTCTCACCCCCGGTGTTTCGCGACGCCGCCAAGACGCGCGCGCGGCTGGGCGAACGCGGCTGGCTGGCGCGCCAGGTGATCGCCGGGTCGCCGGTGGCCAGCCTTAGCTGCAACCTGATGTGCCTTACCCGCCCGGCCATGGCTCGGCTGATCCCGCGCCTGGCCCGCGACGTCCCGCGGGTCCTCGCCCGCGACAGCGTCCAGCACACCTGGCCGGCCTACCGCGACGCCCTCGATGCCCTGCTGCGCGAGAACCCGCTGCCGGCGACCATCACCGCACCGCCACGACCCACGACCGTCGTGCTCGGGGACATCGACACCGAGACTCCGGTGGCCGACGTGCTCGACCATCCACACGACGCCGTCGACGTCGTGGTGCTCGCCGGCGACCATCTGCTGCCCTTCAACGCGCCCGCTGAGGTCGCCGCCGTGATCGCCCACGCCCACGCCCGGGCGCGCGGAAGCCGCGGCGCGGGCTAGGGACCGAGAGATCCGTGCGCACGCGCGCAGTGATCGTCGGAGCTGGCCACAACGGCCTGGTCTGCGGCTGCTATCTGGCCGGCGGCGGCCTCGACGTTCTCGTCGTCGAACAGGCAGACAAGCCCGGCGGTGGCTCGCGCACCGACGAGACCGTGCCGGGCTACCGCTTTGACACCCACTCGGTCGCTCACAACATGATCAACATGACCAGCATTCCTGCCGAGCTCGATCTCCCGGGGACGGGCTTGGAGTATCGCGAGATGGATCCCTTCGCCGTCGCCCTATTGGCCGACGGGCGTCGGGTGCGTTTCCATCGCTCGCTGGAGGCGACGCTCGCCTCGATCGCCGAGATCGACCGACGCGAGGCCGACCACTACCGCGACTTCATAAACGACGCGGCGCCGCTGGTGAAGGCGGCCACGCTCGGCCTGGAGGCGAGCCGGATGAACCGGACCCGCTTGGCCGGCGAGGCGGTGCGTCGGCTCCCGGCGGTGCTCGGCGCGGCCCGCCGAGCACCCCGCCTGGGTCCAGCGCTGCTTGGCTCATACGGCCGGCTGCTTGAGGAGCGGCTGGCCTCGGACCTCACGCGGGGGCCCGTCAGCGCCTTCGCGGCTCACGCCGGGGCCGGGCCCGACAGTGCGGGCGGCGCCTTCTTCGCCTTCTGGCAGGCCGCCTACCACCTCTACGGCCAATGGCATGCCCGCAGCGGCGCTCAGGGGCTGACCGACGCGCTCGTGCGGCGCTTTGAGTCACTCGGCGGCCGCGTGCGTTGCGCCGCGAAGGTCGTTCGCATCGACGCCGGAGAGGGCAGGGCGAGAAGCCTCGAGCTTGCCGGCGGAGAGGCCATCAAAGCGGATCTGATCATCACCGCCTGCCAGCCCCAGCACGCGCTGCTGGAGCTGCTCGATCCTCCCCTGTCCGGCGCCCCGGGCGCAGAGCTGGCCGCCGCCCAGGTCAGCAACGCGGTGCAAGCGCTCGTCCATGTTGCCGTCGATCGTCTGCCTCCCTACACCAATGCGCGGGCCGGCGACTGGAATGGTCTGCAGAGCTACGTGGACACCCTCGACGGGCTGCGAGCCTCGTTTCGCGCCGCCGAGAACCGGCGCCTGAGCCAACCGGCCGCCGCGTACGCGTTCACCACGTCGGCTCTAGACGGCGGTCTCGCCCCTCCGGGCCAGCACACCGTCTACCTGGCCTGCCCTGCAGCGCCCTCCGTGTTGGACGGCGGGTGGGAGGACGCCACGCCCGGCTTCGTCGAGGATCTCCTCGATCAGGTCGAGGCGCGTGCCCCCGGGTTTCGTGACTCGATCCAGGGGCTGGCGGTTCGCACGCCACCGCTCATGGCCGGGGAGCTGCAGTGGCCCGGCGCGCATCCCATGCACCTCGACATCAGCCCCGATCAGCTCGGACCGTGGCGTCCGACCCGTCGCCTCGCCGGCCACCGCACCCAGGTCCGCGGTCTCTACCTCACCGGCGCCGGGACGGCTCCGGTCGGCGGGATCGCCGGTGCGCCGGGCCGGGCGGCGGCCCGCGCCGTGCTCAAGGACCTCGGGCTGCGAACCTGGAGGCCGCCGGCCTGAGCCTTTTCCCCCGCTAGCACAACGCCAGCGCCGAGCCAAGCGCGTAGGCCAAGGCGACGAGCAAGCGCGCCGCGGTGAACGTCTGCGCGGCGGAGACGGTGATGACACCGGCGAGGATCGGACCTGCGCAGGGCGCATAGAGCAGCCCGAGACTGAGGCCCAGCGGGATCCCCGAGACAAAGCCGCCTTGGGCGCACGTCCGCGGGGCGCGGCCGAAGCGGCTGAGCCAGCCTCGATGCGGGCCGAGAGTGCCGGGATCAAAAGCGAGACGCCGAAACCGAACAGAACGAGAATCGCCAGCGTGCGTAGAAGGTCATCGGGTAGGCCGAACGCGGCGATCACGTACACGAGGACGATGGCCGAAAACGTGAAGGCGATGACCATGCCCGTGACGATCCCCAGCGGCCGCCGCCGGCCGCCGGTCGCACCCCCGGAGAGCACCGCGGGCAACACCGGCAGCGCACACGGCGACGGGCAGGTCAGGAAACCGGCGATCAGCGCGAAGGCGGCGAGGAGGACCACCAGCCATCCCCGCGATCTACGACGCCCTGTAGCACACCGGGAGCCTGACACATGCCAATGAACGGCCTGGTCTTTCGAACGCCCCGACCCGGCGGCCTCACCCAGTGGTGAGCGCCCTTGACGCATGAGTCCTGAGCGAGGCAACCTCGACCCCGAGCTGCGCCGGCTCCTGCGAGCGGTGCTGTTCTTTGTGGCCTGCGCGGCGGTCTTCGTGATCCTGCTCCTGGTCGGCCTCTATCACTAACCAGGCCCGTACCGCGGCTTCGCTGGCTGTGTCGCCCTAGAAGCCGACGTCAAAGTCGCGCAACCAGAGCTTGAGCATCAGGAGCTCGCGCGCGAGGAAGATCTCTGTCTGGGTGGCGGGCACGCCTCGAGCCGCGTGATCGTGACCTCGCCGTCGAGCTCGCGATTGAGCCGGCGCACGAGTTCGTCGCGCTCGCCCGCGATCTCCTCGCCTTGGCAGAGCACGTGGAGCGTGGACTGATCGAGGTGCAGGGGATGAGTGCCCCGCGAGCGCTCACCCAACAGCTTCGGCCACGCCCGCACGACAAGCTCGAGACGATCGATGTTCGGGAAGTGGCTCGAGGCAGGCGACATCGGGGCCTGAGCCCGCTACCCGCGCTCGACTGACAACGGCGCCACCGGCTGCCCGATGCCGGTCACCAGCGCGAGGCGGTCCCAGGTTGACGCTCCCTCGTGGTACCTCTGCACGGCCTGGGCTCGGTCGGAACCGCTCATGACGACGACTTCGGCGATCACTCCGTGCATTGTTCCGGGGCGGCGGCGAACTTGGCCGCGCACCGAGGAGCAGGAGTGCTACTCGATGCCCTCGTGGACCAGGCTGCCGGCGCCGTGCTGGGGTCGACGGCCATGCGCCAGACTGAGGATCATTGGGCATGGGAGGGGGCGAGCGACTCAGGCTGGGTCGCGCCCGCGTCGCGGCCGAAGCGAAACAGCCGCAGCGAGTTGGTGACCACGCTGACCGAGGAGAAGGCCATGGTGGCGCCGGCGACGATCGGCGGCAGGACGCCCACGGCGGCCAGTGGGATGGCGGCCAGGTTGTAGGCGAAGGCCCAGCCGAGGTTCTGGCGGATGGTGCGCAGGGTGCGGCGCGAGAGCCCCAGCGCGGTGACCACGCCGGCCGGGTCGCCGGAGATCAGGGTGATGTCCGAGGACTCGATCGCCACGTCTGTGCCGGTGCCGATCGCCACCCCGAGATCGGCTTGTACCAGGGCAGGGGCGTCGTTGATGCCATCGCCGACCATGGCCACGACCTCGCCCTCACCCTGCAGGCGGCGGACCTCGTTTACCTTGTCCTCGGGCAGGACCTCGGCGAGGACACGGTCGATGCCGACCTCGGCGGCGATGGCCTGCGCGGTCCTGGCGTTGTCGCCGGTGATCATGACCACCTCGACGCCCAGCTCGTGCAATTCGGTGACGACCGCGGCAGCGTTGGCCTTGAGGCTGTCCCCGACGGCCAGGACGCCGCGCACCTGCCCGTCCCAGCCCGCGAAGACGGCGGTGAGCCCGCGCGCCTCCCAGCCGGCGGCCTGCGCTTCAAGCTCCTGGGGGAGGGCCAGGCCGCGGTCGCTCATCAGCTTGCGCCGGCCGACTGTGACCGCGACGTCGTCGACGTCGGCCGTGACGCCGTGACCGGTGGTGGAGGCGAAGTCGCTGGCCTGGCCGAGGTCCAGGTGCTGCTCGCGCGCGCCGGCCAGGATGGCGGCGGCGATCGGATGCTCGGAGGAGGCTTCGACCGCGGCAGCCCGGGCCAGCATGGTCTTCGCGTCCTCGCCCGGGGCGGCGGCGTGCTCGCGCAGGGTCATCCTGCCCGCGGTCAGGGTGCCGGTCTTATCGAAGATCACCGTCTCGACGCGGCGCGAGGCCTCCAGGACATCGCCGCCCTTGATCAGCACGCCCAGCGCAGCGCCGCGGCCCGTGCCGACCATGATCGCCGTCGGGGTGGCCAGGCCCATCGCGCACGGGCAGGCGATGATCAGGACCGCGACCGCGGCGACGAGGCCGCCAATGGCGCTGCCGGCCACCAACCACCAGCCGAGGAAGGTCAACACGGCGAGCGCCAGGACGATGGGCACGAAGATGCCGGCGATCCGGTCGGCCAGGCGCTGCACCGGCGCCTTGCTCTCCTGCGCTGACTGGACCAGGCGGACGATCTGGGCCAACGCGGTGTCGCGGCCCACCCGGGTCGCGCGCACGGTCAACGCGCCATCGAGGTTGACGGTCGCCCCAGCGACACCGGCACCCGGGCTCTTCTCGACCGGCAGCGACTCCCCGGTGAGCATCGACTCATCAACAGTGGAGTGACCGTCGAGCACCTCTCCGTCGACGGGGATCTTCTCGCCGGGCTTGACGCGCA
>JBBSIW010000169.1:0-5821 GCA_038231895.1 Solirubrobacterales bacterium
AGGCGCGCTCGACGCGGTGGGCCTCCGACCTGGCCAAGGGCTTCGACGTCCCCATCATCCACGTCAACGCCGACGACGTTGCCGCCTGCATCGCCGCCGTGCGCCTGGCCTTCGCCTTCCGCCAGGAATTCGGCCACGACGTGGTGATCGATCTGATCGGCTACCGCCGGTACGGGCACAACGAGGCCGACGAGCCCTCCTACACCCAGCCGACGATGTACGAGCGGATCAAGCGCCATCCACGCGTGCGCGAGATCTTCGCCGCCCAGCTGGTCGAGCAGGACACGGTGAGCCGGGAGGAGGTGCAGGCGCTCGACGACGAGATCCTGCGCGAGCTCACCAACGAGCACCAGGCGCTCAAGGCGCGGATCGCCGAGTCCCAGCACGTCGAGCACCAGACCGGCCAGTACGAGCTCGACCGCACGCCCAGCCCCAAGGTCAACACCGCGGTGTCGGCGGACCGGCTGCGGGTGCTCAACCGGGAGCTGCTGCGCGTGCCCGATGGCTTCACCGTCAGCCCGAAGCTGAGCAAGCAGCTCGAGCGCCGCCGTGAGGCCCTGAGCGGCGACGGCCGGATCGACTGGGCCCACGCGGAGGCGCTGGCCTTCGCCTCGCTGCTCAGCGAGGAAACGCCGATCAGGTTGACCGGCCAGGACACCGAGCGCGGGACCTTCTCCCAGCGTCACCTCGTCCTGCACGACAGCAAGACCGGCCAGGCGTTCTGCCCCATCCAGAACCTGCCCGGGGCCCTGGCCCCGATGGAGCTGCACAACAGCCCCCTGTCGGAGATGGCCTGTCTGGGCTTCGAGTACGGCTACGGCCAGGAGGCGCCCGAGACGCTCGTGCTGTGGGAAGCCCAGTTCGGCGACTTCGTCAACGCGGCCCAGGTGATCATCGACCAGTTCATCGCGTCGGGGCTGGCCAAGTGGGGCCAGACCACGCGCCTCACCCTGCTGCTGCCCCACGGCTACGAGGGCTCGGGCCCCGAGCACTCGTCGGCCCGGCTCGAGCGCTTCCTGGTGCTGGCGTCCGAGGGCAACATGCGGGTGGCCAACGTGACGACGCCGGCGCAGTACTTCCACCTGCTCCGCCGGCAGGCGCGCATCCGCAAGCAGCGCCCGCTGGTGGTCATGACGCCCAAGAGCCTGCTGCGGCTCCCGCAGGCCACCAACCGCATCGAGCACCTGTCAGAGACCCAGTTCTACACCGTGCTCGGCGAGCCGCGGGTGGACGCCAAGAAGGTCACGCGGCTGATCCTGTGCACCGGCAAGATCTACTACGACCTGGTCGGCCACCACAGCCGGGAGGGCAACGAGGCAGTGGCCGTCGGGCGCATCGAGCTCCTCTACCCGTTCCCCGAGGGGGACATCCTCCAGCTCGTGGAGAGCTATCCGAACCTGCGTGAGGTCGTCTGGGTGCAGGAGGAGCCGCGCAACATGGGCGCCCGCGCGCACATGTCGCCGCGGCTCATGCAGGTGCTCCCCGAGCACCTGGCCTTTGGCTACGTCGGGCGTCCCGAGCGCGCGTCACCCGGCGAGGGATATCCCGCCGCGCACGTCAGCGAGCAGAACCGCATCGTCTCCACGGCGCTGAACCTGTCCATCCCCACCTCGATGTACCCCAAGAAGAAGCCGGGCCTGCGTTAGCCGTCCGCCCCATGTGGCTGCAGAGAGAGATCGCCCTCGACTCGCGCCCGCGCGGCTTTCACCTCATCACCGGCGAGGTGGAGGACGCCCTGCCAGAGCTCGGCGACGTGCGCGTCGGCATCGCGCACCTGTTCATCCGGCACACGTCGGCCTCGCTGACCTTGAACGAGAACGCCAGCTCGGACGTTCGGCGCGACTTCGAGTCGTGGTTCAACGAGGCAGTCCCCGAGCGGGCCGGCTATTGGACGCACACCAGCGAGGGTGACGACGACATGCCCGCCCACGTCAAGGCGTCGGTGCTCGGGCCGGCGCTGACGCTTCCTATCGGCGACGGACGCCTCGCCCTCGGCACCTGGCAGGGCATCTACCTCTGCGAGCATCGCGACCGGGGGGGAGGCCGGTCGCTGACCGCCACCGTCTGGGGCGAGGATCGCTAGGCGCAAGGCCGCCCAGGTGGAGTTCCTGAGGCCTCGCTCGGGGCAGCGCTCACCTGGTACGCAGTCCTGCAACCCCTTGGCCGCACCGGACTGCCCACGCGGCACATGTGCATGGTCGGTCTCCTGCCACCGGACCGCCGCTTCCGCGGCTCGTCCGTCGCGGGGGGTCTGGCGGGCGAGGTTGGAGACCACTGCTTGGCGCCTTCGTTATCGAGCGGCGAGGGAACGCTGGTGCTTGCGTTCAGCGACTACGGCAGCGCGGCGAGCTGTTCTTCATCGGCGTCGGTGTCAAGCTCGAATGAGAGGCGGGTCGTCGAGAAGCCAACCGGCGCATCGCGATCCACGCCCAGCGTGCCCCGGAAGTCGAGGTCTCCCTCGGCGTGCACGCGACCCGACGCCACTGAGACCCCGAGGGAGGTCGCGACCGCTCGCAGCGTGACAGCACAGGCGACAAGCGCCTCGAGCAGCATGTCACCCGAGCACAGAAGCGAGCTGTCTCCGCCGGTCGCCGGGTGAAGGCCCGCCTCCGCGATCGCCCGCCCAGTGTCCACCGAGCACGACACGCCCTCCCCAAGCGTGCCAGTTGCTGACAGCATGACCAGCGCGCGATCCGGATCGGTCGCATACCGCTCCTTCAGCGGCGCCTGCAGCGCTCTCAGCGCGTCGCGTTGCACGCGAATATGTTAGAGCGGTCTTCGCTCGTTCTGAGCAACTCCAATCATGCGGACGGCGAGGCAGTCGCTTCTCCTTCCTGCGCCAAAGCGATAACGAGCGTTCCGCGCCGCGCCACTCCTGCTCGTCGTCCGCTGCGGGCGTCCGGGCACGTTGGTTGAGGTGCTTGCTCTTGGGGTGAAAGCGGTCGTTTCATGTCGGTGCCGATCGCGTCCTTGGCCGGGTGGGCCCGCTCTTGGGGTCTGACCGCGGCGGTGCGGTCGCGACGTCGCCGTTTTTCGGTGGAGCGGTGGTCGTCGGAGGGCCTCCGGGGGTGTGACTTCGGATGCACCAGTCCTGCACCGAGTCGTTTGAGTGCTTCGAGCGTTTCGCCTCGTCTTCCGTCCTTTGTTGCCCTCCCCGCCGGCTCAGAGATATCAAGACCCACGCCCAACGCGGCCGCGATTGGCTCCTCGATTAGCTCCACGTTGCGCGCCCCGGCCGCAAGGGAGGCATCCACCACCGCCCGCCTCCACGCCGGTATCCCCGACGGCGCACACGATCAGGGTCCCAGAACGCCATCGCGCACAGGATGACGGGGACGCGACTCCCGTGCACCTGGCGGCGCGTGGCGGCTTCCTCGCGCCAGGCGAGTGTGATGTCGCTCCGCGCGCTGCGGTCTGCGGTCTGCGCTCAGACTGGCCTCCCTGTTGCATGGGGAGTCGACAGTGCCAACGTCCACGAATCGAACTTCGTCGCGGTCTGCTCGACGCTCGCCGGTTCGCGGCCGAAACGTGCGCGCTGGACAAGGGCTATGACAACGTGGGCGTCTACCGCAAGTGCGAAGATCGGGACGCGCGCCTGATCATCCGCTCCGCGAAACCCGCGACCTGAAGCGCTGCGAATATTTTGCCCGGCCCTGCGAGCATGGGGAGTGGCGGTTCGCCGGGTCCGAGAGCAAGCGCGCTCGCGAACGAGTGGCACTGCCCAACCGGTAGCAGGGGCATGCGGGGGCGGTCCGGGAGCTCGGGCGGCTAGATAGATGTGAGCTCTGGTGCCGTCTGGCAGGCGCGCCTGCCGGGGCAGGGGTCGTGCTAGCGTCCGGGCTCTGAGCTGGGCGTCAAGCTCAGCGAATCAGTGCGAAGCGCCCGTAGGTCGTTGCTTTAGAGCATCCTCCGCGAACGCAACACACAAGACTGGAGGACAGCGATGGCCACAGGAACCGTCAAATGGTTCAGCGACGAGAAGGGCTTTGGCTTTATCACACCCGATGAGGCAGGCAAGGATCTCTTCGTCCATCACAGCGGCATCGAAGGCGGTGGCTTCAAGACACTCGCTGAAGGCGCCAGCGTCTCCTACGACACCCAAGCAGGCGACAAAGGCCCCAAGGCCGTCAACGTACAGGCGACCTAGCCAGTCAAGAGAGAACCAGACCAAGAGCTAGGAGGCCAGGCGTGGAGGGCGTCGAGCTGCGCCGCACTGCCGACGGCAAGGGCGATGGGGTGCTAGCCACTCGCCCGTTCGCAGTCGGCGAGACTGTCATGGTCGGCTTTTTGGTGGGGCCGCTGACAGCCAACGACTCCCACGCGACGCAGGTGGGTCCCGGCCGCTGGGCGCTCCACGGCGGCCTGGGACCGAAGGTCAATCACTCCTGCGACCCCAACTGCGGTGTGCGCCTCAACGACGCGCAGGCCTTTGACTTCGTCGCCCGCCAGCCGATCGGCGCCGGACAGGAGCTGACCTTTGACTACGCGATGCGCAACTTCACGATCGAGCACTTCCCGGCCGTGTGCCTGTGCGGCGCCGCACAGTGCCGCGGCTCGATCACCGGCTGGAAGGACCTGCCCGCCGCACGCAAGCAAGACTACGGCGAGCTCGTCGCGCCCTACCTACGCCAGATGGACGACCAGGCCCGGCGGGGGCTCGGGAGCGCCTCAGCTGGTCCACCGTAGGCCGATAGCGCCTCAGAGCGGCCGTCGTCGGCGACGGCCGCTCTCCGGGGCGACATCCCGACTGTTTGAATGGTCTCGGTGTGACTGTGTAGTCGCCTCAAGAGATTGGCCGAGCCCGTCAAAGCCGTACATTGAGTCGGGGTCGTATCCCCAACGCTTTGCTCCAACGCCACACCTTCCCTCTGGCCGGTCGTTTTGCCCGGCGGGGAACGACCGAGAGATGTGAAATGTCCGTAGCCGAGCTTCAGGAACTGGAAGAGGTCAAGGGCCTCTTGCTCAAGGGCCAGCAGACCGGCGTCCTCACTTACGGCGAGGTCGCTACCGCTGTCGCGGAGTTAGACGTCGACGAAGCTGATGTCGAGGAGCTGCACGGCTTTCTTGAGAAGGCCGAGATCGAGCTGGTGGAGGAGGTGGATCCCGCCGCGACTGCCAACGAGGTGGAGCGCGCGCCGGACAAGCGGGGCCGTCGCAAGGCTAAGACGCCGCTCGATCTCAAGCCGGACATGACGACGGACTCGCTGCAGCTGTTTCTCAAGGACATCGGCAAGGTCCGCCTGCTCACCGCGCAGGAGGAGGTCGATCTGGCCAAGCGCATCGAGCGCGGCGACCTCGACGCCAAGCAGAAGATGGTCGAGTCAAACCTGCGACTGGTGGTCTCGATCGCGAAGAACTACCGCAATCAGGGCCTGCCCTTCCTCGACCTCATCCAGGAAGGCACCATTGGCCTCGTGCGCAGCACCGAGAAGTTCGACTACCGCAAGGGGTTTAAGTTCTCCACCTATGCGACGTGGTGGATTCGCCAGGCGGTCGCCCGCGCTCTGGCCGACAAGGCGCGCACCATCCGGATTCCCGTCCACATCTTCGAGAGGCTCAACAAGATCCGCCGCGCCGAGCGCAGCCTGGTCACGACGCTCGGCCGCGAGCCCACGACCGACGAGATCGCCGACCTCGCCGGGATCGAGCCCGAGGAGGTCGACTCGATCAAGCGCTCGGCCCAGGCTCCGGTCTCGCTGGAGAAGCCCGTCGGAGACGAAGAGGAGTCCGAGTTCGGTCAGTTCATCGCCGACGAGCGGGCCGAGTCGCCCTACGAGCGCGCCGCCGAGATCCTCACCAAGGAGGCCCTGCGCGAAGCCCT
>JBBSIW010000170.1:0-5795 GCA_038231895.1 Solirubrobacterales bacterium
CTTCGAGGACCTCGGTGGAGCCATGAGCCACAACACGAAGTCAGGCGTGGCGCACTTCGCCGCCGATGACGAGGATGCGTGCCTGGAGGACACGCGCTACCTCGTCTCGTTCCTGCCCCAGAACAACCTCGAGTCGCCGCCGGACGTCATGCCGACCGACGACCCGCAGCGGATGGACCCAGAGCTCGACTCCGTCGTGCCCGACAGCGCCAACAAGCCCTATGACATGCGCGACATCGTGCGGATGGTCGTCGACGACGGTGAGTTCTTCGAGGTCCACGAGCACTATGCACCGAACATCGTGTGCGGGTTCTCCCGGCTCGAAGGCATCGCGGTGGGCATCGTTGGCAACCAGCCAAACGCGCTGGCCGGGGTGCTGGACATCGACGCCGCCTGCAAGGCGGGCCGCTTCGTGCGCACCTGCGATGCCTTCAACACCCCGCTGATCACCTTCTGCGACGTCCCCGGGTTCCTTCCCGGCACCGAGCAGGAGTGGGGCGGCATCATCCGCCACGGGGCCAAGCTGCTCTATGCCTTCACCGAGGCCACGGTGCCCAAGATCACGATCATCACCCGCAAGGCCTACGGGGGCGCCTATGACGTCATGGCCTCCAAGCACATGCTCGCGGACTTCAACTTCGCCTGGCCCACCGCCGAGGTGGCGGTCATGGGGCCGGAGGGAGCGGTGAACGTCATCTACCGACGCGACATCGCCGGCAGCCCCACCCCCGAGCAGCGCCGCGAGAAGCTCATGGACGACTACAAGGCCCGCTTCGCCAACCCCTACGCGGCCGCCGAGCGCGGGTACATCGACGACGTGATCATTCCCCACGAGACCCGCCCCAAGGTCATCACCGCGCTGCAGACGCTGCGCACCAAGCGCGAGCCGGGGCCCAAGCGCAAGCACGGGAACATCCCGCTGTGAGCGCAACGCTGCATCAGGCCGGTGCCGAGGTCGCCAGGCCAGCTTCCTCGGCCGCCCTGAGCATGCGCTTGTCGTAGGTGACCAACACACCGAGTTGATCCCCGAGGGTGTAGGCCGACGCGAGGTGCACGGCATCGAGTGAGCGCAGCCCCGGTGGATCGAGTGCCCCGGCCGCATCGAGGACCGCCTCCGTGATGTGAATCAGGTCGATCTTCGACAGCAGCCGGTCGGCCTTCTCCATCGGTCCCGAGGAGCCGGCACCCAGCCTGGACACGACCCGCCTCAGCTCCACCCGCGCGATGTCGCTCGAAGCCTCGCCGGGCCAACGAGCCAGCTCGGCGCTGAGGGCGTCGCTCTCCGCCTCCTCCACCACCAGCTTCACAAGCGCAGACGAGTCGAGGTAAGCGATCAACCGCTAGATCCGCTCTTCGCGATCCTCTTCGAGCAACTCGCTCAGCGGCCGCAGACCGGGGCGCGGCTTGAGCGGCGGACCAAGGTCTGCGAGCCTGCCCCTCGCTGGGGTGACCTTGCCCTGAGCGATGAGATCGGCGAGCGGGTGGCTGGCGTCCGGCGTCGGAGCGAGCATCGCGACCGGGCGCCCGCGCTTGGTGACCGACAGCGTCTCGCCACCCTCGACGCGCCGGAGATACACGCTCAGGTTCTGGCGCAGCTCTCTGACCGTCACGACCGCCATGTGCGTCACTGTAGCATTTGCACGTTTTGGGGCAAGAGGGGAGGTGGGCGCCGCTCGGGCAGTCAGCCGCGCACGTAGAGCCGGACGTTGCGATCGGTGTGCCCGCCGCTGAAGCCGCCGGGGCGGCCGCCCTGTGCGTCGAGGTGGCCCAGCTCGCGTGCGGTGTCGGCAAGCGGGTCGGGGGCGGTGTCGGCCATCCATGTCTCGAGCACGGCGCCCCCGGACGTCTCTCGGGCGACGTACACACGAACCTGTTGGGGGAAGTCCACGAGCGAGGCCGACGTGATCAGCCAGTAGCCGCCCTGCCGGGTCCGGTGGGGCTCGATGCGGTTGCGGTGCGTGTGGCCGGCGATCGCCGCGAGGACGCGCGGATGGGCATCGAGCAGCGTGAGCGCTCGTCGTCCGGCGGGGAAGGACTGCAGCGGCTGGTGGGAGAACACGACTACCCACCGCGATCCCGCGCCGCGCAGTGCCCGCCGCAGCCAGCGCAGCTGCTTCGCGCTCAGCGTGCCGCCCGACCCGCCGTTGCGGCTGACGGCGTCGAGGACGATCGCGCGCACACCGCGACCGATGTCGAACGTGTAGTCCAGCCGCTCGCCGCCCGTCCCATGGCGGCTCGCCGCGCGCAGCCGATCGACGGCCGCCGTGGCGGGGAGCAGGTGGCGTCGCGGGTCGGCCGCGACCGGCTGGGTGATCCCCAGCCGGCCCTCGCGCAGCAGGCGGTCGGCGAGCAGCGCGGCCTGCGGGCGGCCGTCCAGCGCAGCGGCCGAGAGGTCGGTAGTGGACCCGGTCAGACGCACGCCGCTAGGCGGCTCGACGATGCGACGCGCGCCAACCGCCAGCGCGTTGAGTGGCGGGGTCGGCGCGAGGATGCCGGCGACGAGGAGATCGTGATTGCCGGTCACCGGATACCAGGGGACCCGCAGTCCCGGTGCCATGAACGTGCGCTCGGCGGCCGCGAGGATCCCGCGGTGGCGTGGGGGGTCGACGGCGGGCCGGTAGAAGAACGGGTCCGCCGAGCCGGCCGCCTGGACCCCTTCATAACCCGGCCGCCCGCTGTCGGGGTCCACGCTTCCACCACTCAGCACCGAGAGCGCGGTCGCGTACTCGTTGGCCTGGGCGCCGTCGACGAGGTCACCCGTCTCGACGACCGCGTCGAGACGCTCCCGGTTGAGCGTCCGTGTGGCGGCGGCGAGGACCCGTGGCTCGAGGGCCTCCTGCGGGCGGAAGGCCGAGGAGAACGGCGAGCCCAGGCGATCGAGCGCCTCGAGACGGGCGGGCGACTCCTCATCGCTCACATGCGCGTCGCTGAGCTGGGCGAACCGGCCGATCGTTGCCTGCGCCGGCGCGCGGGGCGCCAGCTCGGTTCGGTCGAGCAGCGGCTCGCGGGCCTCGCGCTGGAGGTAGCCGTCACCGTCGGGGTCGCGGAGCGTCCCCAGGAGCGTGCTCGGTGCCGGGTCCCGCTCGACGGGGGCTCCGCAGGCCAGGCCAGAGAGCATGGCCAGCACCGCCGCGAGCAACATCGCACGCCGGGGGCTCACTCGGGCTCCCGCAAGCCCGACACGATTGGCGCCGCCAGCGCGCGCCGGGTGGTGATCGCACTGGCCAGGGCGTCGAACGCCAGCAGCACGAGGATCACGATGCCGACCTGGGCGGCCGACGGGATCACCTGCAGTGATGCGTAGCCCGCGGCGAGATGCCCGACGAGGGGGCCGACGACGAAGCGCTCTGTCACCAACGCGAGCGGGATCGCCAGCGCGATGAGCAGCGTGGTCGCCCCGCCGAACACCAGCGCGACGTCGCGACGCCGCGCGCCCGCTGAGCGCAGGAGCGCCACGAGGCTGCGGCGCTCTGCCGCCACGAGCGCGACGGCCGCGACGATGGCGTAGAGGCACACGAGCCCGTTGACGCCCGCCACCGCGCGCAGCACCGAGGAGAGGGTGGAGAGCAAGGGCCCGTTGCTGCTCGTCGCGGCCCCTGTCGGCGTGGGAGCGGCGCCGAGGCGCTCGAGTGCGCGGGTCACGCTCGCGGTCTGGGCGCTGCTGGTCAACCGGACCGCGAGCGCCGGGGTGAGGTCGGGCGCGGCCCGGAGCAGCTCGGGCGGTTGCACGTAGGCGACCCTGCCGTCCCCTTCGAGCGAGCGCACGATGCCGCTCACGCGGAAGCGGGCCTCGCGGCCGCTGGGCAGCTGCAGCGCGAGTACCGAGCCGGGCGCCAGGCCGAGAACGTCGGCCAGACCGGCGCCGACCTCCGCCTCGCCGGGGCCCCGAAGGCGACGGCCGGCCGCCAGGGCCGGTGCCTCGAATCGTGTGTGGTCGCCCGCGAAGCCGATCACCCGGACCGTCTCCCCGAGGTGGAACGAGTCGACGGCCTCGACCGCGTAGCGCGGTGCGACCGCGGTCACGCCGGGGACTCTGGCCACCTCATCGGCGCGCTCCTTGGGAAATTGGGCGGTGAGCTGGTAGCGACGGCCCAGGCTGCCCGGGTCGTCACGAAGTCCGCTGAGCAGGGACGCCAAGCCGAGCAGGAGCAGCACGACCGATACGGCACTGGCGACAACCGCCGCACTGAGCCCCAGGCGGACCCGGCGCGCGGCCATCGCACGCGCGCCCAGCAGTGCGACGCTCGGCGCAGCGCCCCGGCCCGGTCTCGCCGAGGAGAGCTCCGCCCCGCGCAGCAGCCCCGCGGGAGCGCCCCGGGTCGCTCGCCAGGCGGGCCACGCGGATGCTGCGGCCACGACGGCAACCACCAGGGCGCAGCAGGCGGCGAGCCACAGCAGGAGGCTCCAGCCCGGAGCGAGTTGGTTGAGGGTCGCGAGGAGACTGCCCACGGGTCCGGCCACCACCAGCCAGCCGGCAGCGGTGCCGAGCAGCGCCGGCAGTGCCGCTCGGCGGGCCGCGCTCGATGCCTCCCATCCGGCCAGCTCGCGGCGGGTCGCCCCCGCGGCCCGCAACACGCCCAGCGCCGGAAGCCGACGGCGCACCGCCGACTGGGCCGAGGCGGCGAGCATGATCGCGGCCGACCCGAGCGCGACGATCGAGATCGCCGCCATCAGCGCCACCACGATTCCAGCGGCACCGTCGAGGAGGACGCGCACGCCTCCGCGCGTGAGGATTCGCAGACCGGTCAGGCCCGCGCTCGTCGCCCGCGCCTGGGTCAGCGTCACGTCGAGCCGCGACCGATCCCGCACCCAGAGCAGCAGCTGCCGCGCCGCGGGCGCCTCACCGCGCCCGAACAGCTTGCGGATCCCGGAGCCCGACGCGTAGAACCGCGGCACGCTGGCCAGCGGGAACGCGACGTTGTCGGGGGTCAGCGAAACGCCGACCACGCGCATCGGGAGGTCGCCCACCTCCACTGTGTCGCCGGCGCCGACGTGCCAGGCCCGCGAGACGCCGCGCTCCACGACCACCTCGTCCGACGCTCCGTCGCGCACGTCGCGGCCGGATGCGATGGCGTAGCCCCGGCGGCCCGGCTCGACCAAGTCGAGGCTTCCGTTGCGGCTCCTGTGGTCGTTGCCCGCGAGGCGCAGGTGATCGACCGAGAAGCGCACGGCCGCGTGCTCGACATTGGGCAGCGCCCTGGCCCGACGCAGCACGTCGGCGGCGTCGTGTCGGTCAAACCGGGCGATGACGTCGGGAAGGTCCGCCCGATCCGCGCTCCGGTCGAAGCCCCCCGTCAGGGACACGGCAACCGTGACCGCGACGCCGGCCATCGCGGCGGCCAGGAACACCCCGACCGCAGCGAGCGCTCCTCGCGCCCCCTCGCGCCTCATTGGGCGTGCAGCCGGCCGTCGGCCAGCCGGAGATGGCGGTCCGCGACGCGGATGGCCGCCTCGTCGTGGGTGGCCAGCACCACCGCTCGGTCGCCGGCCAGCCCGCAGAGCAGGTCGAGGACGAGCCCGGCCGAGGCCTCGTCGAGGTTTCCCGTGGGCTCGTCGGCCAGGATCAGCGCGGGTGCGTTGACCAGCGCGCGTGCGATGGCGAAGCGTTGCTGCTCGCCGCCCGAGAGCTCGTGGGGCCGGTGGTCGGCGACGCCGGCGACGCCAAGCGCTTCGATGAGCTCGCTGGCCCGGCGCTCGGCCTCGGTCCCGTCCCGGCGAGCGCCAATGCGGGTGGGGAGCAGGACGTTGGCGCGGCCGCTCAGCTCGGGCACGAGATGGAACGCCTGAAAGACGAA